>PQAL01000025.1 GCA_003105035.1 Anaerolineales bacterium
GAAAGATCTAGTCTAATTGTGTAAATTTCACTGTGATCGCCTGCTGGCAAGCCTTTCCATCACTGGCTAAGCGCTAAAAGCTCTCGATTTGCGAATCACAGTGATGGCTTCCTCGGGCAGAACTGGTGGGGTGACACCCAATGCCCGGCAAGTGAGCAATTTTAATGCGGTGACCTCGATCACCTCCGTGATATCCGCTGCCGACCGTAGATTACAGGCTGCCACCACCAGCCCGTGATTCTGCATCAGTACTGCCGCTTCGTTACCCAGCGCTTCAGCCACTGCGTCTCCGAGTGCAGGGCTGCCCGGCATGATGAAAGGTACCACTGGGATGTCGCCCAGCATGGCTGCTTCGTAGGAGATGGGTAAGAATTTTGTCCCGCTAAGGGCCAGCAAGGTAGCCTGGGGAGCGTGGGTGTGTATCACCGCTTCCACGTCTGGCCTGCTCCGATAAATGGCACAGTGCACCCGGTGCTCACTGGATGGAATGTAACCCGTCTCCGCCTTGACTGTGCCTTCCAGGTCGATGTGCACCAGCATTTGTGCTTGCAAGTGGCCTTTAAATATGGCAGCTGGACTGATCCAGATTTCCTGGGGGTTTTCTTCATTGCGGGCACTGATATTGCCTCCCGTGGCTGTCAACAGACCCAGGTCGTATAACCGTCGGGAGATTTCTACAATCTGCAGGCGTATATCGCTTTGGGTTGCCGGGGTTGGGATCAACATGAGTACCCTCCAGCTTAATTGATGGATAGTTCCAGGCGTTGATATTAAGATTATAGTATGAATGCGTAAACACATAGCGGCCGCCTTATTCTGTTTTATGTTATAGTTTGACAGGCAGCGTTGAGGAGTTCGCCAGACTAGTATGAGGGGTTGGTTGAACCAATCAAGCTGCAAGAATATCGTGGAGGAAAATGAAGATGGCAGATGTCCAACCTTACCTGCAAAAGATCGTTGACCAGTTCAGTAAGCCCCAGGTGCAAACCAGCTTGAAGGGTTTCACGCGGGTGATCCTGTTTCGGTTCACAGATACGCGCGAAGACTGGTTGATTCACACTGTGGATGGGAAAGGGGCATCGCTGGAGAAGTCTACCGTTTCCAATCCAGATCTGGTTGTGACAACCACCACTGAGGTGTTAACCGGGGTGATGGATCGCCGGATCAATGCTATGGCCGCCTATATGGGGCGCAGGATCCAGGTTAAAGGCCCCATGGAAGACCTGATGAGGTTGCAGAAACTGCTGTTTTAACCTTAACTCAAGCGAGGCATTAGGGGATGGCAGTTATGAAGCGTGCGGTTGAGAAGAGGTCAGCGAGCTTCTTGCTGGGGATGAACACCCTGATCCTGGGGGCTAACCTGGTGTGGGTGTCGTACAACACGATCCTGCTGCCTACGCTGGTGGAAAAAGTGGCGAGTGGTAATAAAGCCCTGGTAGTAGGTTTGATTGGTTTTTTTGGCACCCTGCTTGCCCTGCTGGTCAGCATCCTGTGGGGCATTCTCAGCGACCATTCCACCAGCCGTTTTGGCAAGCGCAGCCCAGCCATCCTGACCGGAGCGCTGATCGCCCTACCGCTTATTATCTTGCCAACCCTGCTGCTGGCACCTTCTTTAACAAATACGCTCTTACCCTTTGCCCTGGTGATCATTATCGTCAGCTACTTCGGCATGCAGTTCTCCACCAATATGAGCAATGGTGCCTGGTGGCCGCTGCTGGTGGATGTTGTGCCCGAGAATCAACGTGGCTTGGCTTCGGGCATTGGGGGATTCTTAACCCTCCTGGGAGCAGCGGCAGGCATCCTGGTCGTCACCAGCTTGAACCAGAACGGGCAGACAGCCTGGGCCTTGTGGTTGATCGCCATCGTGTTTACCCTGACGGGGGTGATCAATGTGTGGGTTATCAGAGGTAGCGATCATCCCGCTGATAGCACTGAGCGCCTCAACATATGGAATGCCCTCGTGGATATTTTCAACGTGCGCAGGCGTGTGGTGGTGTTTTTCTGGCTGGTATTGGCCCTGTTGCTGGCCAATATGGGCATCAACAGCCTGCAATTTTATGCCCGCTATTTCTTCCAGGTATATTTTCCTCAGGTCAGCCCGGATGCAGCTTACCGGGCCATGGGTGGCATTAGCCTGATTGTCACCATGCTGGCTGCCTTACTCTCCGGCCTGCTTTCTGACAAAATCGGTCGGCGGGCAATGATCTTATGGGCCATGCTCACCTGTGCCTTGTGTACATTCTTGATGGGCTTTACCAGTAATTTTGCTGCCTTCCTGTTATTGGCTGGTTTACGGGCCGCTACCACGGGGCCCATCCTGGCCACTGCCCCGGCCCTAGCCAGCGATCTCTCGCCCAAAGACGAGGCTGGGCGCTATATGGCTTATAACAACCTCTCCACCGGCTTATCGGGTGGTATTTCCGCCCTGGTATTTGGTATCTTATTAGTCAATATGACCAGGACCACCTTCATGTACCTGTTTGTCATCTCAGCCGCCTTGTTTCTGGCGGGGGGGCTGGTCTTTTCGTCGTGCGTTTCTCAAAAGAAGCTGGATGAGCAGTTCAAGGCTGCAGAGGAGATCGGAGAGACGATATGAAAGAGTAGATCTTCGTGGCGCCGCATTTCGACGATATTGTGCTTTCGGCTGGGGGCCTGGTGTGGGAGCTGACCCAACGGGGAGATCGAGTGGAGATCTGGACTGTTTGTGCCGGCGCTCTGCCCGACGGCAAACCGTTGCCAGATTACGCCAGGATGTTGCACATCTTCTTCGAGCTGGAAGGGAAGGATGTGCCCTATGAACGCAGCCTAGAGGATGCCGCTTGCTGCCGGGTGTTGAGAGCTGCCTATCGGCGCTATACCGTGCCGGATTGTATTTACCGCTTCCACCCTGGCACCGATGACCCGCTAATCAAATTACCTGATGACATTGAAGCAGAGCCTGAGCCAGAGGAAACTTATATTATCCCAACGGTCACCGATTTTCTGCGTAAGAATTTACCCTCTGAATGCGAGCTGGTCATCCCGCTCAGCATTGGCCATCATCGCGACCATGTGATCGTGCGCAGGGCTGCCGAAGGATTAAGCATCCCCTTGTGGCACTATGTTGATTACCCGTATATCATCCGGGAGCAGGTTGATTTGGCGGAATGGATTCCGGTAGGCGCTGAGCAGTTCTCGTTGGCCGTTTCTCCCGAGGGGTTACAAGCCTGGCAGAATGGCATAGCTTGCCATCGCTCACAGATCGTGTTCTTCTGGCCAGACCTGGACGCGATGCGGCTCGGTATTGAAGAGTACGCTAAATCAGGTGGGGGTTTTACTCTACGGCGTTTTTAGAGTACCTGCTTCAACCACCTCGTGCCGTTGCGGATCCTTCATCTGGGTAATCACTCCCAGGATGACCAACAATAAGACCACAGATAGAACCAGTGATGGAGTAAATGTGCCATCTGCGCTCTTCATGGCTTCCATAAGATAGACATAAGCCACGGATACCTGCCCGAACCACTGTAATATGCCGGCAGACGTTCCTTCAGGGGCAGGGTAGGTGACCTCAGCCACATATTGCATCCCGATCGGCGCCACGCTGATCAGGAAGAATCCCAGGAAAAACGCCGATATCAGCAATAACCACATGCTTTGGGCGAAGGTGACTCCGATCAGGCCTGGAATAGCCAGGGCGACTCCCAGGAACATATACCGTTGGCGCTTATGCTGTTTATCCGAAATGGCCGGGATGACCACCGCACCCAGGATGCCGCCCAGGATCATAATCGCGCCCATCGTACCTGCGTCCGTGGGGGTAAATCCCCGTGGGCGGATGATGTTCTCAATCCAGGTGCTGATGCCGTTAAACAACCCCAAGCCGACGAAGTAGACGATCACGAACAGCCAAAATGGTACTGATCGCACGATCTGCTTCAAGCCGTCCAGCATCAGTGAGCGCACTTCCATTCCTGGCGGGCAAGGTGGGGTGGCTGGATGCTCACGCGAAAGGATGATGAAGAGCACTGCACTGACCGCTGCCACTGCGCCAAATATGACCTGTACGGTTGGGATCGGCATAGACTCGGTCAGGATGGGTGTGAGCGCCATGCCTACGGCGGTTCCCAGCAGGTTGGCCAACGTGACCAGCCCAACAGCCGTAGCGCGTTCATTTATAGAAAACCAGTTGGCAGGTACTTTGGTCCACGCATTCATCAAAAACGGCTGGCCAATTGCAATGCCGATCGTGCTTAGCAAGACCAGGGTATAGTTAGCCCCTACCAGCCCACGGATTAATCCAAACACACCGATAAAAACAGCTCCGATGCTAACTGCTAAGCGGAAGCCGTACCGATCGATCACCCACGAAACCGGTATGGAAAGCGAGATGACGTAAACGAGCATAAAGGTCATAGCCAGCAGGCCAATTTGAGTGTCGGTGACACCATAAAAGTCTGCAGCCGGCCCGGTGATGGGCGCATAAGTGATCCACAACATTTGCACAGCTAGGTTGACCAGCATGAATACCCCCAGCACCACCCAGCGGTAACCATAGACACGGTACGTTTGTTCATTCATGATGACATCTCCGCTATAGCATGCAGGATACGCTTGTGATTAAGAAAGATTTCCACGAATAAGCTATTGTATACCCGAGGTAGGAAAATTCCAACCGAATCTCATCCGACATGCTAACAACCGGAATGATTTCTCCCTGTCTTTCGATGGGTCAATGATGAACCTTACGCCAGATAGTCATTTTCTGCCTGGCGTAGATCGTTTAGATGTGCATTGAAATAACCGTCGTTCAGGAAATCGATGCCCCAGTCTGGAGAATTTTGGGTGTGCACACCCATGTGCCAGAGGTAGCGGGCACATACAAACAGGGGAATTGCTTCCTCATCCCATTCGTGGAGGTGACGTGTTTCCTGGTAGCTTTTCAAATAAGGCTGCCATCGGGCTGCCACTGCATCTTCCAGGCGGCAGCACCACAGGAAAACCGCCAGGTCATAAGCCCGGAAACCGTAACCCCCGCAGTCAAAGTCATAAAAGGTCAGGGTGCCGTCAGGGGTAAGGTTGGCATGGTAACCTTGCAGGTCACCGTGGCATGTGCCTTGCTCAAGTAGATCTGCCGGCATTGCCAGGATGCGCTGGCGCAGCAATCCGCTGAAGTGCAGCAGGTAGCTCCAGTCATCCGGTCGGTTCACCAGGAACGGCTGGATATTGCGTATTGGCTGATCGATGAAATGGTCAAGATCCAGGTGGAAGCGCAAGTGTGGGCTGGAAAAATCATCCAGGGCGTTGTGCATGTGTGCCACAGCCCGCCCATAACGCTGGGCCTTTTCGGCTGGCTCGTTATCATACGAAATCTCTCCACCAGGTGCTTCTGTAAAGAGCGCCAGGTAGCGCGTGCCTTCTGGGGCGGGTACTGCGTAGAAATAATGGCCATCCTTGTCAGGGATAGGTTGAATAGCCGGATAACCCTTTCTCTTCAGGTGATTGAGCACATCCAGCTCATAGCGAATATCCGCTAATGTTCGCCATTTTGAGCGATATGCCCGCAAGTAATAGGTGATGCCTTTGCTACTCAGGATGCGATAGGTGTGATTGAATCCACCAGAATAGAATTGGCAGTCTTTCACTACTCCTATTCCAAAGCAGGGCAGGACTTTTTTGACGAGTGCTTCAGGCGCCAGGATGGAGGCGATCGTTGGAAAAGTGTCTGTGGGTGGTTTCATAATATTACCTGTGTTGATTATCGGCACACATGGATGGATTCCAGCACCCACCCACGATCAAATTTTACAAGTTTGATATGCAGGTAGTGTGTGCGAGGGCCGTGGCCTCCCAGGTGCAACACACTTTCGTGGTCGGGAAAGGAGGTAATACGACCACCATCCAGGAATACGCTCTCCAACGTATCGGTTGCCTCGATCTCCCGCAGGGATGCAAAGATGCGTTCTTTCCAAAAACTACTGGTATCTTGGGAAAAGGCCGCATAAAGCGTGCGCGGGTCATCCTGTTCCAAGCAGGCACGCATAAACCCGATTGCTTGCTTTGGGTTTGTAAAAAGCGGTTGGGTCGGCATGTTCAGCTCTTCTCGCTGGCGATTATGAGTGTTAATGGATTTCGTCCTGTTCATACTCTGTTAAAGATTATCGCACATATTTATGAACCCGTTATTGCAGATACCGATGGCAAAAGCTGTCGGAAAGGAGCCTGCTGGCGAACCTGCTAATACCGATCCAACAGTGTTTTTTTGGTTTGTTCCGTTGATTGAGCACCAGGTGTTCTAATGAATCATTGAAGGTAAAGCATGTTTTGTGAGTAGATCGTAGCGCTGATAACACACCTCGGATTGCTCCTAGTATGGGCACCGTCAGGAGAAATAAAAAAAACCTCCTGCACATATTATTCATGCAGGAGGGGTTATTTTTATTGAAGTGGAAAGCTTAAGGGATAACTTGGCAATCATGACGTTCGCAGTAGTCCGAACCAGTGTAATAGTTATCTGGGACCGCAGTCGGTGGAACGGGTGGGTGCAGGAAGATGTTGTCAGACCCGGCCAATCTTTCTTCGGACGCAGATTCAACTGAGTTGGCTGCTGGTGCTGATTGGGCAGAAAAAACTAGCACCGCAAGCAAGACAACTACCAGTAATCCGGCTATAAGCATGATCCTCATCGCAATTTTCTTAGTCATTTTGACCTCCTTTCTTGTTGAATTAGGAAAACTATCTTGCAAATACTTTAGTGTGGTCTTGTTGTTTTTTTGCACGCTGCTCATAATTACTCTCTCTATTTGGAACTCCTTTCTCTGTGGTCTGGCTGAAAGATCCTTTCACTGTTTATTTATTCTGTTCATAGCATAGCGAAAAATGATCGCAAAGCCACGAGCCTTCGTGGGCGATTTTTTTATACTGAGGATGTATTTACAAAGATTCCCTGGGGTTAATTGGTTTGCCCAAAAGTAGCATTCACATTAACACATCGTCATACGCTCGAGTTAAACAGAGAGGGGTTGCCAGCCTCAGAAGTATTACCGGCAACCCCTCCAAAGTATTGTTGTATTCTATTAATCCGTCATTCCCGGCGGACGATTCCCTCTTGCCAGGCATACGCGGCAGCCTGTGTGCGGTCAGCCAAATGTAATTTACTCAGGATATTACTGACATGCCCCTTAACCGTGCCCATGCTGATCACAAGCTCATCAGCAATCCTTTCGTTTGAATAACCTTTAGCGATCAGCTTAAGCACTTCCATTTCACGCTCAGTTAGTGTAATGAAGGGAGTTGCTTCTTGCGGATCGAGATTACGGAATGTTTTGATCACCCGTGCAGCTATCCTGGGGTGTAGGGTGGCGTCTCCGCGCGCTGCCCGGCGGATGGCTTCTGCAAGTTCCGATGCCTTTACGTCTTTAAGCAGATATGATATTGCCCCTGCTTGAAGCGCAGGAAAAATATATTCGTCTTGATGAAAAGAAGTCAGGATTATGATCTGAGTGCGCGGGCTGATGTCCTTAACCTTTCGGGTAGCCTCAATCCCATCCATGCCGGGCATGACCAGGTCCATTAAAACCACGTCTGGGACAAGTTCTTGGGCCAGTTTTACAGCCTCTCCACCGGTCCCTGCCTGGGCAATAACAGTTATATCAGGTTGGGCTTCCAGGTAGCTGCTAGCCCCCTGGCGCACCATTTCATGGTCGTCTACGATCATCACAGTGATTACACTCATTGAATCCGCCATACCGCCTCCTTACCCCTGGTTAGGGAGAGTAACAACGATTTCGGTCCCCTGGTCTAGTCCACTCTTCACAGAAAAACTGCCACCTAAGACCTCGCTACGCTCTCGCATCGAGGAAAGACCCAGCCCACTATGTGGTGCATTAACATCAAACCCCTTGCCATTGTCCTGGATGATCATGGTCACCATATTTGATTCCATTTTCAGTAATAACTCTGCTCGGCTGGCGGAGCTATGCCGAACAATATTTGCCAGGGCTTCTTGCGTAATGCGGAACAGGGCCTCCCTGTTTTCTAAGGATATATTATCACTACCTTCAATATTAATGATCGCTTCAATATTACTTCTCTGAGACCAATCAAAGGTATATTCTCTCAGTATTTCCTGAAAATCCTGTTTGTCGAGCGCTTGTGGTCGTAATTCGTGGACTAAATTAGTGAGCTCCTTGCGGACTGCATCAACCAGAGCATCCGCTTCTTCGAGGTGTTTTTTCGCATCCTGTGGGTCACTTTCAAATAAGGTCAGAGCAGTTCCCAATTGAAACGAGGCCGCCAGTGCTTGCTGTTTGGCGCTGTCATGCAGGTCGCGCGCCAGGCGGTTGCGCTCTTCAGATACCGCCATTTCTTGGCGTCTGCGCATCAGCTCTTGCAATTGTTTAGCCATATTATTCAAGCGCAGGGCCAATTGAGTAATTTCATCCTCAGAGGTGTCAACAATAAAACTCGAGAAATCACCTTCACTCCAGCCATCGATGGTGGTGGACAACCGCTTAAATCGTTCAGATAACCCGCGCGCAAAAAAAGCACCGAAGAGCGTCCCCATGAGACCTATTCCAAAGAGAAAAACCAGCAAACTTTTTCCAGCAATATTTAAGATTTGTGATGGAACGATTTCCTGCGTGGGGAAGGCATCCACAAAAAGCACCCACACTCCTTCAACATGATTTTCCTTTGTGCCAGCGTAATTGATAATCGGGACTGCTAACACAAATCGATGGTTTGGCTCGTATACGGTAACCAGTTTTTCCGGATTGGTTTCTCCAGCTAATGCAGCTTTGTAAGGAGCCTCTAAATCGATATATTGGGTGGGATCGAATTGTTCTCCAACGGCTAAATCCGTGGAACCCATCCCATTCATTCCTAATATCGTTCCATCTGCTCCAATAATGAGAGAACGAAAAATGGCGATCGTGTTTACATTAAACTGTAACGCTCCGACCCGCAGAATCTCAAAACCAGTGATATTAGCACCAGTATCTTCGTATAATATACGCAATAACTTCGTGTCTACTGGAGACTGGGAGAGAATATGGCTGAGTAGAGGTATGGAATTTCTTTGTAAATGCCATATGATTCCCTCTGGAGTTAATCTATTGATAGGGATAAATATGCGGGGTAATATCAGTCCTCCAAGGATTACCAGGACCACCAGGAAGGCACTCATTGTCACAATTGTATAATTAAGGGTTAATTTCCAGCGTAATTTACGAAAGATATTCATGCATCTACCTCCTCCGGCTGATTATTCGCATGCTCTTTCATAGATTGCACCTCGCATCAGCTTCCTGGCAATTCTTTTCCGCAAGCCTGATGATTTTTAAAAATTTTGTCATTATATTAGCATAGCACAAATTGGGAACACAGAAACCCATCTGGAGGATGGTTTCTTGCCAGCCTATAGATTTGTTTCTTATTTAATTCTCCTGGTGCTAGACAGTTCATCATGGTCCCCCATAAAAAAACTGGCTGGGTGCTCCCAGCCAGTAATTACCTGTTGTTTCCTTTATTCCTCACGCGTCCGCCGCGGGGGGAACAGGATCACCTCGCGGATATTGGGGTTACCGGTGAGCAGCATCACCAGGCGGTCGACACCCATGCCGAATCCGCCGTTGGGTGGCATACCATAGCGCATGGCGCGCAGATAATCTTCATCCATGGGGTGGCGCTCTTCGTCCTCGGCCGCGTAATCGCGGCCCATTTCCAAAAAGCGTTTCTCCTGGTCAAGCGGGTCGTTCAGCTCAGTGAAAGCGTTGCACAGCTCGAAGCCTGCCACGTATCCCTCAAAACGTTCCACAGTCAGCGGATCGCCCGGTTTGCTCTTGGCCAGGGGCGAAATGTCGCGTGGGTAATCATATAAGAAGGTGGGTTGGATGAGCGTGGGTTCCAGGAAGTCTGACAGCAGCTGATCGATCAGCTTGCCGCGCGATTCACCAGGCTTGCTTTCAATACCCCGTTCCTTCATCGCTGCCTCCAGGCTGTGGGCAGTGGGGTATTGGGCGATGTCAATCCCCGAGCTGTTGATCAATCCTTGCCGTAATTCCAGGCGCGGCCATGGAATATCGAAGCTGATCTCGTGACCATCATAGGTGACTTTTCGGGTGCCCAGCACGCGGTCGCACACGTAGGCGATCATCTGCTCAGTCATCTCCATCACCTTCAGGTAATCGGCATAGGCACAGTAAAACTCCAGTTGAGTGAACTCAGGGTTGTGTTTGTACGACACACCCTCATTACGGAAATCGCGCCCGATCTCATACACGCGCTCGAGACCCCCCACCAGCAGGCGCTTGAGATACAGCTCAAACGAAATGCGCAGGTACAGGTCCTGGTGCAACTGGTTGTGGTGGGTGATGAACGGTTTGGCAGCAGCCCCCCCGTAGATGGGCTGTAAGATCGGCGTTTCAACTTCCAGGAAACCCTGCCCGTCCAGGTAACTGCGTAAGGCAGATACAATGGCTGTCCTGTTCTTGAAGATCTGGCGTACTTCCGGGTTAACCGCCAGGTCAGCATAGCGCTGGCGATAGCGCGTCTCAGGGTCTGCCAGTAGGGCATGGCGAACGATCTCTCCCTCCACCACTTCGTCCTTGGCAGCGGGCAACGGCGCGATGGCCTTGGCCAGCATCTGGAATGCTTCTACCCGTACTGAAACCTCTCCTGCTCGAGTGCGGAACACCTCACCAGTGGCCTGGACAAAATCACCCAGGTCAAACTGATGGTTGAACAGGTCAAGCTGTTCCTGACCGATATCATTGGCACGCAAGAACAACTGCAGCCTGCCTTCGCCATCCTCAATGTGCGCAAAGGTGATCTTTCCCATCGGGCGTATGGAGCGCAGTCGGCCAGCCACAGCCACCCGCACTGGCGCTCCCTGCTGCCCCTCAGCGGCTGCTACTTCAGCGGCTTCAAACTCACGGTAAGCTGCCTGGCTGGTGTGGGTACGCAGCGTGCGGGTAGGGTAGGGTTCGATCCCTATGAGGCGCAATTGCTCGATTTTTTCCAATCGGTTCTGTTCGAGGTTGGATAATTCGTTCGTCATAGCATTTCTCCACGCGATCTACATTATTAAGCAAAAACCCCGCGCAAGGAAACCAAGCGCGGGGCCGATTCTAAGCCCCTTGTTTACTCCACCTTCACCAGGCTTACGGCGAAAGAGCCACCGGGTGCATCTACGCGGACCACATCGCCGGGGTGATGATCCATCAGGGCTCGCCCGAGTGGCGACTCGTTGGAGATGCGCCCATCGCGCGGTGATGCTTCAGCTGGGCCCACAATGGTGTAAACTTCCTCAGGATTATCGCCTTCCTTTATCGTAACGGTCGAGCCAACCTGGACGTGATCTTCCTTGGCAGCTTCTTCGATCACATGCGCGTTCGCCAAAAGCATCTCCAGGTCCTGGATGCGTCCTTCTACGAAAGCCTGCTCGTTTTTCGCTGCTTCGTACTCAGCATCTTCAATTAGCTCTCCGCCTTCCATTGCCTCATGTAATCGTTCGGCAACTTCGTGGCGTTTTATCGTTCGCAAGTATTCCAGTTCTTCCTGTAGTTTCTGGAAGCCTTGCTTGGTCAAGAATGAGGGAGGCATCTTCCTAATCCTATCTATAAATATTAAAGAACCACTCCCCCAAAGCGATTCTTTACATTAAATTGGGACACCGGTGCTAAAACCTGAAATGCCCCTTATGAAAAGTATGCGGTATGTAGGGAAACGACTTTTCCCGTATACCGCGGCGTGATTTTAGCACAGATTCAATGGAATCGCAAGATGATTCGGGTCTCGCACGATCTTGTCAAGGGGCAGCTTGCTGTTTTGATAATTCTATTTCATCTGTTTATTCTGGTTAATCTTGCCATGGCCAATCGATGAGCTGCCACTTCCCTTGGCTGGCCGCCGGGTACCCTCCGAAGGTGTACCAGACTTGTTTCTCAGCAGGGCAGGCTACGTTTGCGTACACGGTCCACCAGTTTTCCCGGTGGGCTTCGATCCGTCCATCGGCCAGGCTGGCAATCAGGTCTTCAGGATAGCTGATTTCCCCTTGTCGATTGACTAATCTCTCAGTCATGCGGGCTAAAAGTTCTTCCCGCAGCTTAGAATTTTGGTAGCCTTCAGGCAAAGGCCGGTTGCAGAAGTGATTGGTTCCCACCAGCCAGCCTTGCGCCGGAGTGCGCTTAAATACCTGGCTGCAAGAGCATTCATAGATAGCATACTCATCGGTCTTGCCATCCACCGCGAACAGCATCATGCCTCCGTCTCGATCATTCAGCGCAAGGCTTTCTTCAACATCCATCAAGGTCTCGCAGGTTTCGAGCATGTCGGTCAACAATACGAAAGCCGGCATATGAGGTTTGCCAACTCGAGGCTTATCTTCGGCTAATAAAAAATTATAATGAAGCCACAGCCGCTCCTGGTTGATTCCGGTAGGGGTAACTACATCTCCTTCCATGCAAAAATTAATCGTGGGGATGCGTTCTGCCACCTCTTGGATGGTCAGATACCCCCACAGTTCAGGCACATTGATGTCATTGTTGCGACCAACCCAGGCATGCCCATCCAATGTACAGATGAACGCGCTGCACCGTAGATCCAGGAATTCATCCAGGTAGGCCCATTCCGCAATGGTCTGCAGCGGTAAGTGGGCGCCTTCTGCCAATCCATAGTATTCCTCCTGGAAGCGGGGCGGTAAGCCGGTCAGCCAGGTTAAAGCCCCCGTCTTAAGTTTTTCAATATTAGACATGCTAGGATTTTCCGGTCGTTTTTGCAGGTAGGTGTGGATATTTTGCTCCAGCCTGGCCCCTAGCGCCTGCCCCTTGGCAACCCCGATCTCATAGGCAGTACCCTTGAAATGACGTGTACGGGTGTCTGCGTTCATTCGTGGAGTTTCTTCCATAGGCGTACCTCTCCTTCCTGTAGCACGTGATAGGTTATTTCCTGCTTTATTTTTCCCATATCAACCTCAAAGGTGCTGCTCTGCGAGGCATGGGCGGCGATCGTGCAGCTCGCCTGCAAAGGCTGATAGATCGCCTTGCGGTGCTTTTACTGCGCACACCGTCCATATGCTCACGGGTTACCAGCCTTCACCTGCTCCCATGCGAGCCTACCGCACGAGAAGGCCACATCGTCAGAATGGGGAGAAGGTAAATCCAATGCACCTCATCATTGTACCGCACGAAGTCAGCATGGTATCCGTGCGGAACCTGCCTTGATTGCCATTTTACAAACTTGGTGTTATCATCTACCCGCACCAGGTATAGCTCATGACATCTGATCCATTTGCTCGCTCCCGATTGCGCAAGGTTTTAGTTGTCGTGATTCTCGCCACCATTCCATGTTATTGTACTGGCCTGGTAGCCGTGTTGCTTGCCCCAGGGTATCTCATCCGCTCTCCTGGCACCCCTACTCCTTCGCCAACCTGGACTCCCCTGGTGAGTTTAACCCCCACCATCAACTTTACCACCCTGCCGTTCGTGACCATCACCTCCGGGCCCAGCCCAACGCTGACAACCTCGGGGACAGTCACCTCCACTCCGACCATTACGCCAACACCCACGGTGACGGTGACGCCAACACCTTCCAATACACCATTCCTGCCGCCCACTTTCACCAAGACACCCAATTATTCTCCTACTTTCACGCGTACACCCACCCCAACCCGTACGCCTACCCCAAACACTAGCAGTACAGACTCCACCAATCCCTTAAAATTCCCTTCAACCACTCCTGGGCCTTCATCCAACAACTAAATCCCTCATCAACGATTACCTTGCCATTCAAACCAGATTACAGGCTGCAATATGACAGAATTACTCTCCTTGTTAACCGAATTAATCTCTGCACCAGGCATCAGTGGAAATGAAGGCGGCGTACGCCCACTTATCGAAAAAGCCTGGGCTCCGCTAACCGACCAGCTGACCGTCAGCAAGCTGGGAAGCCTGCATGGCTTGCAGAATGGCACCGGCGCCGCACCCCGCCCGAGTATCATTGTAGCCACCCATATGGATGCGATCGGCCTGATGGTGAATGCCATCGTCGATGGCTTCCTACGGGTCACCTCCATCGGGGGGATCGATGCGCGGATGTTGCCCGGGCAGATGGTGACCGTGCATGGACGCCAGGACTTGCCCGGCTTAATTATGGCTACCCCTGCCCGGCTTATGCCATCTTCGATCAAGCCCGGGGTGATACCCATGGAATACCTGCTGGTCGATGTAGGTTTGCTCCCCGACGAAGTTAGCAGCCTGGTGCGGGTGGGAGACACGGTTTCATTTGCCCAGGAGCCATTCGAAACTGGCGGTGAGACATTGACGGGCCATACCCTTGACAATCGGGCTTCGGTGGCGGCATTAACCCATTGCCTCGAGCTGCTGCGCGCCAGGCCCCACGTCTGGGATGTATGGGCAGTGGCTACTGTGCTGGAGGAAATCTCCTATGGAGGAGCGATTACATCAGCATTTCAGTTGCACCCCAGCCTGTGCATGACCATCGATGTGACCTTTGGTAGTGAGCCTGGCAGCCCCAGCCACCTGACCTTTCCATTGGGGAAGGGACCTACCCTTGGCTGGGGGCCGGTCGTGCATCCTTACCTGCATAAAACCATGAAAGAGCTTGCTCAACACTTAGAGATTCCAGTTGCTACCGAGCCGACCTCCCGCTATACGGGCACCGATGCGGACGCCATGGTCATGTCCGCGGAAGGTATCCCAAACCTGGTGATCGGCATCCCATTGCGCTATATGCACACACCGGTCGAGATGGTGGCATTAAAGGATATCAGCCGTGCTGGGCGACTGGCAGCGGAGTTTGTTGCTCAATTAGATGAAGAGTTCATGCAAAAACTGACCTGGGAAGATTAATTATGGCCGACATAACGCGCGACACGTATTCTCCCCGGATTGGGGATGAGCAAATTACTCTCCTGGAACGCCTGTCGAATGCCTGTGCAGTATCGGGCGATGAGGGGGAGGTACGTAAGATTGTGCTTAGCGAAGTTAAACCTCATGCCGATGAGGTCAAGGTCGACGCCTTGGGAAACGTGCTTGCCACCAAATACGGTTCTGGGGAGGGTCGCCTGCGCGTGATGCTGGCTGCTCACATGGATGAAGTGGGTTTCATGCTTACCCACAGCATGGGGGATGGCATCTACCGCTTTGAGGTGGTGGGGGGCATCTCTGCCTCTGACATGGCTGGTAAGGCGGTTTGGATCGGCAGGGAGCATATCCCTGGCGTGATCGGCATTACCCCAGTGCATCTCATGCATGATAGTGATCCGCAAAAGCCGGTTGATGCACAGGAGCTGCACATCGATGTGGGGACCGAGGTGGGCAAGGAGAAAGTGGGCGATCGTGCAACCTTTGCCACCAGGTTCACCCGGCTTGGTCCTAGCTTGCGTGGGAAAGCCCTGGATGACCGCCTGGGGGTAGCGTCGCTGATCGCGCTTGTCAAACACGCCCCGCCCAACATTGACCTGCTGGCCGCTTTCACCGTGCAGGAAGAGACTTCCCATTATGGTGCACGCGTGTCTGCTTATGCTCTCAACCCCCAGCTGGCGTTCATCCTGGAATCCACCCCGGCATTCGACCTGCCCGCCTGGGAGCTTGACGAAAACGACCGTTATAACACCAGGCTGGGGGCTGGGCCAGCAATATACGTGGCTGATTCCGCCACGCTGTACGATCCGCGGTTGATCCGTTACGTGACAGAAATTGCTGAAACCCATGGTATCCCTTACCAGATACGCCAGCCAGGCGGTGGCTCAACGGATGCCGCCGTGGTCCACAAGCAGCGCCTGGGGATTCCCAGCCTCGCCATCTCCGTTCCTGGCCGTAACCACCACAGCACCGCTGCCCTGGCGCGCCTGTCAGATTGGCAGCACACCTTCGATTTGGTATTTACGTTATTGTCCGTTCTGACCCCCGCCATTCTGGCCAGTGAGCGCTAAGCCTAGTGCTAAGCCTAGTGCGAAGCCTAGTGCTGAGCCTGCGGATAGGCTGGGTTATGTTTTAGAATTTTGCTTATTATGAATGATGATGTAGGAGAGCGCATGAAACCATTGATCCAAAAACTTGTTGAAACCCAGGGACCATCTGGATATGAAACCTCCATCCGTTCGGTCGTGCGGGCTGAAGTGGAGCCATTTGCTGATGAGGTGCGCGTGGATGCCCTGGGTAATTTGATCGCCCAGAAGGGCACCGCCAAGGCGGGTGGGCTAAAGATCATGCTGGCTGCCCACATCGACGAAATCGGGGTCATGGTCACTCAGGTGGATACCAATGGATTTGTCCGCTTCACCACCCTGGGCGGCGTGCGGGCTTACACGTGCGTGGGTGGCCGGGTGAGATTTTTAAATGGCGCAGCGGGCGTCATCCACATGGAACCCCTTGAAGATATGACCAGGGTGCCAACCTTCGAGCAGTTATATATCGATCTAGGTTGTTCCAGCCGTGACGAAACGCCGGTGCGCGTTGGTGACGTCGGGACGTTCGACCGCCCCTTCCTCGACCTGGGACAGCGCTTGGTGGCAAAATCGATGGATGACCGGATTGGGGCAGCCGTCCTGATTGAAACCTTGCGCCAGCTTCGCGATACACCTCACCAGCTGTACTTTGTCTTTAGCACCCAGGAGGAAGTCGGCGTACGTGGAGCGACGGCCGCCGCCTATGGGCTGGACCCTGATCTTGGCCTGGCTGTCGATGTGACTGCTACCGGCGATACCCCTCGCCGCACGAAAGTGCGTATGGAGGTCAGCCTGGGCAAGGGACCGGCCATTAAAGTACGCGACGGTGGTATGCTCGCCGATCGGCGGGTGGTGGATTGGATGATTAAGGGCGCCGAAAAGCGGGGCTTGCCCTATCAGATGGAAATTTTGGAAGGAGGTTCCACCGATGCGCGCGCCATGCAGCTGGCTCGGGCGGGTGTGCCGGCCGGATGCCTGTCCATCCCCTGCCGATATGTGCACTCGCCGTCAGAGATGGTGGACTTCGCGGATGTCGAGAACGCTGTCAGGCTGCTGGTTGAGTTGCTCAGCCAGCCCGTGCAGCTGTAAGTTATTTTATTAACCTGAATGAAGCTACATTATATTCGCTTCCTGGCTATGCTGGCGTTGGCAGCCCTGGTGGGCTGTACTGCCCTGCCCATCAGCCTGAGAGGTGGGCTCCAGGGTACTCAGGCGGATGGGGTGAGCACACCCACACCTGACCTGGGTTTTGAGACCGTGTATACACCCACGCCTTCTACTGCTTCGCCAGGCCAGACTGAGCCTTCCCCTGCCACTGGGACGACCTTGCGCCTGTGGGTACCGCCCGCATTTGACCCGGCTGGGACCAGTCAACAAAGCAAGTTAATGAAGGATCGCCTGGATCAATTTACCAGCGAGAACCCGGAGGTAAAACTGGAGCTGCGGGTCAAAGACCTGGAGGGAGCAGGCGGAATGCTCGAATCCCTGGTAACGGCCAACGTGGCTGCGCCGCTCACCCTGCCCGATCTGGTCCTTCTGCCACGCCCCTTGCTCGAATCGGCCACGCTTAAAGGCTTGCTTAGCCCCTATGATGCTATGACAGATGTGATGGACACCGAAAGCTGGTATGAATATGCCCACCAGCTTGCCCGCGTCCAGTCTGGCACGTATTGCATCCCCTTTGCCGGTGACACGATATTGCTGGCTTACCATCCTTCCATGCGCGAAACCTCACCAGCCAGCCTGGAAGATACCCTCGCGCTGGGTGAAGTATTCCTCTTTCCGGCTACAGATCCTCAAGCCGCCTTTACGCTCAATACTTATCTGGCGGATGGTGGTACTTTACAGGATGATCAGGGCCGGCCCGTCGTGGATGAAACCGTCTTAACCAGTGTGCTCGATAATTACCAACGCCTCACTCAGGCTGGGGTTATGCCATACTGGTTGACCCAATTTTCCACCGATGAGCAGGTCTGGGAATCCTTCTTGAGTACCCCTTATCCCGCTGTGGCAACCTGGGCTTCATCTTACCTGAAGCATCTGCAAGCAGGGGAAGGTGATTTGGCCGTAGCTCCATTGCCCACCTTGGATGGTAGCCGCTTTAGCCTCGCCTCTGGTTGGTGCTGGGCACTGGCAGGCCAAAACGCCGATAAACAGGTCCTGGCAGCCAAATTATCGGAGTATCTGGTGGACGAGAAATTCATGGGCGCCTTGACCTCTGCAGCTGGCTATCTGCCTCCCCGGAAGGATGCTTTGCAAAGCTGGCCGGACGTGGAGCTACGCCAGGTGATGGACACGATCTCTTCGTCTGCCCAGCTGCTTCCCCCGGTGGATCTGCTTGCGAGTATTGGCCCAGCCCTGGAACAGGCAGTGGTGGATATTTTGAAAGCTCAAACCGATCCGCAAACCGCCGCTGAAACCGCAGTGCGCCAGATCAACCAGCCATAAAGACTCAGGCTGGCCTAATCTGTGCAACTTGACGCATAGTTATTGCGATGTTATCATGCAGACCTATAGAGGTACATTCCTTTGAACCGTAGCTTCCGGTAAAATCACCGGAGGCAACCTCGGAATATAAAAATGCCAAAAGATCCATATCTCGACGAATTTCCAGCCGCCGAGGGTGAGGGGAAGTCGAAAGCGACCTCCTCAGGGAATAGAGAATCCAAAGAAAGCTGGTTAAACTTTATTGGGGGTAGATTGTCGCATGCTGGCCTGGGTGATACAGTTTATCGCCTGGGAACAGCCTTTTTAACCATTGCGATGATTCTGTTGGCAGTGGTGGGGATGCGCATTTTTTACCTGCATTTTCAAACAACGGACAGCATGCAACCGCAGCTGGCCGCCCAGGCAGCTGAAGCACCTACTCCAACACCCACAGCCGTGCCGGCTGTTCTGCCATCCTACACCAAAGAGTGGGCAGGGTTTGAACGCGGGATTTACCGCCTGGCCATGCTGCATACCACCATCCCATCCCGTCCCCGCACTGAGATTATCACCTACACCGTTCAGAAGGAAGATAATATCTTTAAAATTGCCGATATGTTCGGGCTAAAACCAGAGACCATCCTGTGGGGCAACCTATACACCCTGGCGGATAACCCTGAGCTGATCTATGAGGGCACGGTATTGAATATCATGCCCACTAATGGTACCTACCATCGCTGGTCAGCCGGTGAGGGCTTGAACGGTGTGGCGCACGGCTATAATGTCACCCCTGATGTGATCATCAGCTGGCCTGACAACCATCTTGACCCGGCGACGCTCGGTGATTACTCTAACCCGAACATCGAGGCGGGCACCATGCTCTTTGTGCCTGGAGGTACGCGCGACTTCGTCACCTGGAGCGCCCCGCGCATCTCGCGCAGCAACCCAGGTGTGGCCAAGATCCTTGGGCCGGGCTCATGTGGCACGATCGTGGATGGGGCGGTTGGCACGGGTGCATTCATCTGGCCGGCCAACAACCATAGCCTTTCGGGATATGATTACTCTCCTTCCACCAACCACTTTGGCATCGATATTGGTGGTGGGTTGGGTGACGCAATCTATGCTGCCGACAATGGCGTGGTGGTGTATGCTGGTTGGAATAACTGGGGTTACGGCAATGTGATCGTCATTGACCATGACGGCGGGTGGCAGACCCTGTATGCCCACCTCAGCTCACTGAACGTGGGCTGCGGCCAGAGCGTTTACCAGGGTGACGTGATCGGGGCCTTTGGTAGCACGGGCAATTCATCCGGTCCGCACCTGCACTTTGAGATGCTCAACGAGAGCTACGGCAAGGTCAACCCCTGGAACTTCCTGCCATAAATCGATAAAGATTAACCACAACGGACTCAAAGGACCGCACGCAAGGCGTGCAGGTGACCACGAAGGAAATTGCAAACTTCCTTCGTGTTTTATTTACTTACGATATCTTCACTCAAAGAAACAAATTAAGTTTTCTACTTTCTTTCCTAATCATGGTTGGACGCTAAACGCGAATATTGACCAATCTGCGAAATTTATGTAATTCGTGTAATCTGTGGTCACATCCCGTGCTGACGGGCGTGCTGGCGGTATTGGCAGTAGGCACACTTCTCGTTGGGTGGCGGAGGCTCAGGCAGCTCGAGCAGTGTGACGACCTGGTCGATAAAACTCAAGAAACCAGCCTCACGGTAGGGGATCTCCAGCCAGGTGGAGGTGAAATGGAAATTAATCTCTTCCGAGGTTTCATTAAACGTCGCATGGGGTGCTTCGATGAGCAGCCCCAACCGGGAGATTGGGCTCAGCCACAGTTTCTCGGGGGCGGGGTGCTCTAGCGCATAAGCGTAAGCGTGCAGCTGCCGGCTGTAGAAGGGAATTTGTGACGCTTTCGGTTCGGAGGTCTTAAAATCGACGACACCATAAGAGCCATCCTCAAAGCTAAGCATGGCATCCGTCTTCCCCCTCAGGAATACACTCAAGCTGTGGCCAGGCAGGCTGATGGGTTTAGACTCGACCCATTTCTCCGACACGCTGATGATCCCGGCTGGCATGGATGGATCGATCTCCGCCGCTGGGTGGCCGGCGAAGTGAGCTTTCATCAAGCGGTCGATGGCACCGAAGACGGCCGGGAAAGGGGCGGCAGGCCGGTTGATGCCGTGGATGTGTTTGAGGTAAAAGCAGCGTGGGCATTCATCCCACAGGAAGGTTAGCTCGGATGGGCTGAGTTTGATGGGTGTAGCAGGCATAGGTTCCTCCCCTTAGGTCTGGCTGGTGAAATCGACGGGTGCGCCTCGTTTGATCACTGCCTTTACCAGGTTGGTGGCGAAGCGGTAACCCAGCTGGCGGTAATCGCTGACGTTCAGGATGATCAGGTCAGCCTGTTTGCCTGGCTCGATGGAGCCAATCATGTTCGCCCGGCCGATGGCGGCTGCAGCATTGAGCGTAGCGGCAACTATTGCCTGGGCTGGGGTCAGGCGCAGGTAGCGGCAGGCCAGGGCAATGGTGAACTGCATGTCGCCACCCCAGGCCGTGCCGGGGTTGAGGTCAGTTGCCAGGGCCAGCAGCCCGCCTGCTTCCAGGATCGCTCTGGCGGGGGTGTATTCCCGCTCGGCCAGCCCGAAGGGCGTGCAGGGCAGGGCTACTGCTACCGTGTTCGTTTGGGCCAGGGCGTTAATGTCTGCGGGCGAAGTTTTAACCAGGTGGTCAGCTGAGACGGCGCCTAATTCGGCCGCCAGGCTGGCACCTCCCAGGTTGTCGAACTCATCCGCGTGGATCTTGAGCGGAAATCCTAAAAACCTGGCAGTCTCGAGAATTCGCCTCGATTGCGCCAGGCTGAATGCGCCCGTTTCGCAGAAGACGTCCACAAAGGGTAGGGGGCGGATCGGCAGGTGTGCCTGCCACCAGTGCTGCACGGCGGGGAGCATCTCGGAGCATAAGTAGGATGTGTAGCTGTCTTCGTTATCCTTATATTCAGGGGGGATGGCGTGCGCGCCCAGGAAGGTAGGCGCAAGCTCGAGTGGCCCTTCAGCGTCCAGGAGTAACAGGGCTTGCAGCATTCGTAACTCAGTCTCTGTCTGCAAGCCGTAACCGGTCTTGGCTTCGGCAGTCGTGGTGCCATGAGCGAGCATCTCACGGATGCGTGGGCGGGTCTGCTCAAGCAAGGTCTCAAGCGATGCCTCCCGGGTGATGCGCACAGTGGACAGGATGCCGCCACCTGCCGCCAGGATCTCCAGGTAGCTCTTTCCCTGCAGCCGCATCTCAAACTCGGCTGCACGGTCGCCCACCCACAGCAGGTGCGTGTGTGGGTCCACGAAGCCGGGCATTACCACCTGGCCTCCAGCACTCAGCGTTTCTTCCTGCGGGTAAGCCTGGCGTAAATCGCCGCTGGTGCCGACCGCCAAGATCTTGTTATCTCGGAAAAGCACCGCACCATCCGGGATGATCCCCAGGTTGCCGAGGTCAGCTCCGCGTTGGGGTGGACCGGCGATGGTGAGCAGTTGGGAGGCAGAGTGGAGCAGCATGTTCGTCTCCTTAAATGAATAACGAGCGGATATGATCTTCCCGCTCGTTATTATAATGGCCTTCCTGTGGGCGGAATAGGACTCGAACCTACGGCCTTCGCGATGTCAACGCGATGCTCTAACCAACTGAGCTATCCGCCCGCGCAGGTTTGCATTATACCATAGCGAAGGTAAACCGCAAGTGAGGGGCATTGTCAGGCCGGTTGTGGCCTGTTGCTTTATCCAGGCAAAGTTGTCTAGCCATCCCATGGTGGATATGATTAAATCGCCCAATTAATTAGCCACAGATTATATAATATGACCACAGCGTGCTTACCCGTCCCAATACCAAGGAGTTTTTCGCATGAATGAAGAATTATTCAATAAATTTGAAGCCCTAACCTTTGATGACGTGCTGATCGTCCCCGGCTACGCCGAAGTGTTGCCCGACCAGACGGATGTTAGTGGTCAGCTTACCCCCGGGATACGCTTGAATATCCCCATCGTCTCCGCCGCCATGGACACGGTGACCGAGGCGCGCTTGGCGATTGCCCTGGCTCGTGAGGGAGGCATTGGCATTATCCATCGCAACCAATCATCCCAGGAACAGGCAGCAGAGGTGGATAAGGTCAAACGCTCGCAGTCGGGGATGATTGTGGAGCCCATCATGCTGCATCCCACCGCCACCCTGGGCCAGGCCGAGGAGATCATGTCCACCTACCACATCAGTGGGGTACCGATCGTAGACGAAGGCGGAACGCTGCTGGGCATCCTGACCAACCGGGATGTGCGCTTCATTGAAGAGAAGGATTATGGCCTGCCTGTGGCGCAGTTCATGACGCCTCAGCCATTGGTGACTGCTCCGGTGGGGATCAGCCTGGAGGATGCCAAGCAGTTGCTGCAAAAACATAAAATCGAAAAGCTGCCCCTGGTCAATGAGGCAGGTATTGTCAAGGGATTGATCACGGTCAAGGATATTCAAAAGGCACGTGATTTTCCGTATGCCGCCAAAGACTCTCAGGGCAGGCTGCTGGTTGGGGCTGCGGTGGGGGTGGGAGCTGACCTGGAGGAGCGGGTGCAGCAGCTGGTGAAAGAAGAGGTGGACGTGTTGGTGGTCGATACCGCCCATGGGCACTCGGCCGGGGTCATCCGGGCCATCCAGCGCATCCATCACAACTGGCCCGACCTGCCGGTCGTCGCCGGGAACGTGGTCACCGCTGACGGAGTGGAAGCCCTGGTCAAAGCCGGGGCAAACGCCATCAAGGTTGGCGTGGGGGCCGGCTCAATCTGTACCACGCGCGTCATCTCAGGCGCAGGAATGCCTCAGGTTTCGGCTATTTATGAGTGTGCCCAGGCTGCGAAGAAATCAGGCATACCGCTCATTGCCGATGGGGGCATCAAGTACAGTGGAGATATAGTCAAGGCAGTTGTGGCCGGCGCTGACCTGGTTATGCTGGGCAGCTTGCTGGCCGGCTTGGATGAATCACCCGGTGAGGTGGTACTGTTCGAAGGTCGCCGCTTCAAAGAATACCGGGGTATGGGCAGCCTGGCGGCCATGCAGGGCTATGGCAAGGATCGTTACAGCAGTGCCCTGGGTGGCAGCGGCAAGCTGGTGCCGGAAGGTATTGAAGGGCGGGTGCCGTATAAGGGCAACGTCCACGATTATATTTACCAGCTGGTGGGCGGCTTGCGTTCAGGGATGGGGTATGCCGGCGCAACCACGCTGGAGGAGTTGCGCACGAAGGTCAAGCTGGTGCGCATCACCAATGCCGGCCTCATCGAGAGCCATCCGCATGATGTGATCATCACAAGGGAAGCACCCAATTACCAGCTGAACCAGTAGTATCCGGGTATTTTAGTCTGCCTGTCTTATATGCCTGGATTGTTCAGCGCTTTGCAGTCTTGGAGCTTTGTGGTTAAATTGCCGGATGACCTCTGCTGAGCGCCTGGACTGCCATTTTTTTAACCGCCCTACCTTGCAGGTGGCACGCGAGCTTCTCGGCACTCGCCTGGTACGCCTGGAGAATGGCGAAAGGACTGCCGGTATCATCGTTGAGACGGAAGCTTACCGGGGCGAGGAAGACCTGGGCTGCCACGCTCATGTGGGTCTAACTCCCCGTACCCGCGTCCTGTATGGTCCGCCGGGGCGGACTTATGTCTACTTCACCTATGGCCACTACTGGATGCTTAATTTTGTGGCAGAGCGTGAAGGTTTTCCGGCGGCTGTGCTCATCCGCGGCATCGTGCCCACCGTGGGTCTGGAGCGAATTTCTGCTCGCCGGGCAGGGCGACCGCCTGAGCATTGGACAGACGGCCCCGGCAAGCTCTGCCTGGCCCTGGCGATTGGCCGGCCGCAGAACGATCAGGACCTGTGTGCCCCTAAGGCGGAAATTTTTGTTGAATATGCTGAAACCTTCCCCGATGCGAGCGTGACGATTGGCCCGCGCGTGGGTTTATATAGTGTACCGGAGCCCTGGAAGAGCATCCCCTGGCGCTTCCAGGCTCATTATCAGCCTTAGAATAATTTTGTTTTTTACTGGTGTATCCAAGCCAAAGGAGCCATGAATGCCTCAAAATCGAATCTATCATAGCGTGGTGCTGGTCAAGCAGGTGCCAGACACGCATAACGTGACTGGCGAAGTGATGACCGCTGAAGGCACCATGAACCGCAGCGCCTTGCCAGCCATTTTCAATCCTGAAGACCTGAACGCCCTGGAAATGGCTCTCAGCCTGCGGGAGCAGCATGGCGGCAGTGTCACCGTCCTGACCATGGGGCCTATGCAGGCCGCGGATATCCTGCGTGAAGCCCTCTTCCGGGGTGCCGACCGGGTGGTGCTGCTCTCCGACCGAAAATTTGCCGGCGCAGATACCCAGGCTACCTCCTACACCCTGAAGTGCGCCGTTGAAAAGCTTGGCAGTTATGACCTGGTATTTTGTGGCCGGCAGGCTATCGATGGCGATACCGCCCAGGTAGGCCCCCAGGTGGCTGAAAAGCTGGGTGTACCACAGATCACCTACGCCGAAGCCGTGCTGGACCTGCAGGGCGATGAGATCATCGTCCGCCGGGCATTCGACCTGGGCACCGAGCTGGTGAGCTGCCAGCTACCCTGCCTGCTCACCGTGGTTACCACCGCCAACCGTCCACGCCCGGCTTCGGCGCGCAAACGCATCACATACAAGCTCGCCGCGGTTCCGGGTGAATACACCAAGCTGCTCAAGAAATGGGGCGAGTTCGCCGATGAGCAAGCCCTGGCTGATTATCTGGCACAGCGTAAGCTCAATATTGAAGTCTGGACAGCCGCCGACCTGCAGGTTGACGAAGCTCAGCTTGGTTTGGCTGGCTCACCCACTCAGGTCTATAAGGTCAACTATGTTGTCCTGGAAGCCACCGACAGCAAGGATGTCTTGCCGACTGCGGAGGGGATCCAGGGCCTGATCGCTGAGCTGGTCCAGGAATACATGGTGGGGTGAGGTGAGATATGGCAGCTGAACACAACGTTTGGGTATTTATTGAACAGGATGAAGGCCATATCGCCGAGGTCAGCCTGGAGTTGTTGGGTAAAGCTCGTGAGATTGCCGGAAAGCTGGGCGGTGAGGTGTGGGCAGTCGTATGCAGCAGCCACATCCCTGACTTGCCCCGGCAGGTCATTCAATATGGGGCAGACCAGGTGCTGCTGGTGGACCACCCCGAATTGGGGGTCTACCGCACCCTGCCCTACAGCCGGGCAATCACCGGGCTGGCTCGCCAATGGCAGCCATACATTTTCCTCATTGGGGCAACCCCCGTCGGCCGTGACCTGGCTCCGCGCATCGCCAGTGCTCTGAAAGTCGGCCTGACAGCCGACTGCACTGACCTACAGATCGGTAATTACACTTCAAAGAAGGAAAACACCATCTACAAGGACTTGCTCTACCAGGTGCGCCCGGCTTTTGGGGGCAATGTCATTGCCACGATCGTCAACCCGAAAACACGCCCGCAAATGGCCACCGTCCGTGAAGGGGTGATGCATAAAAATACCCCCGACTCATCTCGCAGGGGCAGGGTTGAAAAGGTAGAGGTGTCTTTTGAGCCAGGCGATTTTGCCTTGAGGGTATTAAGCCGCGAGACTCGCCAGCCCACCGTCAGGCTGAAGGATGCACCGGTGATCGTGGCAGCTGGGGCTGGCGTGGACAGCCCGGAGGAGTTTGAGCTGGTGCGCGAATTAGCCAACGTGTTGGGTGGCGAGGTGGGTGCTTCCCGCGCCGCAGTGGACGCAGGCTATATCTCCCGCGAGCACCAGATTGGTCAGACGGGCAGCACGGTGCGGCCACGCCTGTATATCGCAGCCGGCATCTCGGGGGCCATCCAGCACCGGGCTGGCATGGACCAATCCGGCAAGATCATTGCCATAAACAGCGATCCCAATGCACCCATCTTCCAGATAGCTCACTACAAGATCGTGGGCGATGTGGCAGAGGTGCTTCCCCTGCTGATCAAATCACTGCGCGAAAAAGCTCGTTAAAGGTGGAGTTGCCATGAGCGATAATTTTTTCCTCGATAATGCAGACCTGCAGTTCCGCCTGGAGCAGCTTTGCCTGCAGGACGTATTACAGATTAAAGAGAGGGGCTATACCTATGCTGGAGAGTACCCGGCCGCCCCCCGCCACTATGCCGATGCCAAGGATAACTACCGCCTGTTGCTGGAGGTACTGGGCGAGATCTGTGCCAGGGTGATCGAGCCCCGAGCAGCTGAGTCGGACCTGGAGGGAGCCCATTATGAGGATGGCCAGGTTACCTATACGGCAGCCATGCAGGAAGGCTTGCTGGCTCTCAAACAGGCAGATTTAATGGGTGCCATGTTGCCCTGGGAGTACGGCGGCTTGAATCTGCCCGAGTCAATCTTCCAGATGATGGTGGAGATCGTCTCACGCGCGGATGCCGCCCTGATGACCGTCTTTGGGCTGCAGGAGATCTCGGCTGCCATCAACGAGTATGGCACGCCTGAGCTGAAGGCCCGCCTGTTGCCGCGCTTCAGCCAGGATGGGGCTTCAGGGGCAATGATCCTGACCGAGCCAGATGCCGGTTCTGACCTGGGTTCAATTCAGACCAAAGCTACTTTAGATGAAGCCTCTGGTAAATGGTATATCGATGGGGTCAAGCGATTTGCCACCAACGGCTGTGCAGATATCCAGCTGGTGTTGGCGCGCAGCGAACCCGGTTCGAGCGATGCGCGTGGGCTGAGCCTGTTTGTCGTCGAGCGCGACGAGACGGTGCGCATCCGGCGCATCGAGAACAAGCTGGGCATCCATGCCTCCCCAACCTGTGAGGTGCAATACCAGCATACCCCGGCTGAGCTGCTGGGAAAACGCCGCTATGGTTTGATGCGTTATGCCATGGCGCTGATGAACGGCGCCAGGCTGGCCGTGGGCGCTCAGGCGGTGGGCATCGCTGAAGCAGCCTACCGTGAAGCTTACACCTATGCCAGGCAGCGCCATCAGTTCAATATGCCCATCTGTGAGCTGCCACCCGTCAGGCGCATGCTCACCTCCATGCGCGGAGAGATTGAAGCGGCGCGTGCCTTGAGCACCGAAACCGCCCGCTGGGTGGACCTGATCAAGGTATACGAACAGCTCTCGGAAGCCAGCCCAGCTCCCGACCCAGCCCTGCGGCAGAAGCTCAAACAGGCCACCAGCCTGGCTGAGACGCTCACCCCCCTGACCAAGTATTACTGTTCGGAGATGGGTAACCGGGTGTGTAATAAAGCCATGCAGGTGCATGGTGGGGTGGGCTATATGCGCGAGTTCAACGTCGAGCGTCACTATCGCGATATTCGTGTGACTAATGTATATGAAGGCACCAGCCAGCTACAGATCGTGGCTGCCACGGGCAAGCTGCTCGGGCATGCCCTCGATGGGTTGCTGGATGAGTGGGCTGGCCTGGATGTTGGGGCTGAGCAAGTTGACCTCAAGGAACAGCTGTGCGTAGAAACCAATCTATTCAAAACTACGACAGACTTCCTCAAGGATAAGGAACGCCAGGTGATCGATTATTACGCCTCCGATTTAGCAGATATGGCGGTTTTGCTGGTCAATGCCTGGCTGATGCTGCGCGATGCGGGCGTTTCCGAGCGAAAGGCCCATCTGGCTCGTGAATATATCACCGAGCACCTGGCCCAGGTTCAACTTGCCCGGCAGGCAATCCTGAACTCTGCTTGCCTCGATGATGAGATCTACAACACGCTGCTTAACGTTTGACAGAGAAGGGGATAGTATATGGGAATACTAGATGGCAAAAATGCATTGATCTTTGGCGTTGCCAACGAGCGCTCGATTGCCTGGGGCATCACCCAGGCTTTCCATGCCCAGGGTGCCCGGATTGGTCTCAGTTATGCCGGCGAGGTTCTGGAGAAGCGCGTGCGAACCCTGGCCAAGACCATTGACTGCACTTTCGTGGAGCCCTGTGATGTATCGAGCGACGATGAAATCCAGGCTCTGACCCGCAAGGCAGCCGAGGCGTTCGGGACGGTGGACATCCTGGTGCATGCTATTGGCTTTGCTAACCGCGAGGAGCTCAGCGGGCCGTACTACCACACCAGCCGGGTTGGTTTCCACACCGCTATGGATATCAGCGTTTACTCATTCACAGCCCTGGCGCAGGCATTCCAGCCATACTTCACCTATGGAAGCTCGCTGCTCACGCTCACCTACTACGGCTCAGAGAAGGTTGCTCCCGGCTACAACGTCATGGGTGTGGCCAAGGCTGCCCTGGAATCATCGCTGCGCTACCTGGCGTACGATTTCGGTCCCATGGGCGTACGTGTGAACGCTATCTCAGCCGGGCCGATCCGCACCCTGGCCGCCGCCGGTGTATCACGCTTCAAGGATATGTACCGGCACTTCACCGAGCTGGCTCCGTTGCAGCAGCATGTCACAATTGAAGATATCGGGGAAGTCGCCGTGTTCCTGTGCTCGAACATGGCCTCCAAGATCACTGGCGAAGTCCTGTACGTGGATTCGGGGTACAATATTATCGGTGTCCCTGAACCGCCTGAGTGCGAGTGAGCGGCACCTGAGGTGCGATGATGTTCCGCAAGAAAACCGACCCCAACCCAACTGTCCCTGCCCCGGCACTATCTACAGCTGTGCTGGACCGTATCACGTCTGTGTTGAGCTCGGGCATCACCTGGACCGGCAACCTGGGTGGGAGCGGTGGCGTGCGGATTGAGGGGACCTTCGAGGGCGAAATAGCCATCCGCGGCTTGCTGGTGGTGGGTGAGACCGGACGGGTGACGTGTCAAAACCTGCGTGCCAACACTGTTATCGTGGCAGGGGCAGTCAAAGGAGATATCACCGCTGAGCGCCTGGAGATTCGCTCCACCGGGAAGGTGTGGGGGAACGTGGTCACAGTGACCTTTTCAACGGAGGAGGGGGCTTTCCTGCGTGGACAGATCACCATGGAAGACAAGGTGGAAATCACCCTGGGAGCTCCCGCTGATGTGGTAGCGCAAGGCACCCCGCTCGATTTATCCTAGGTGACCAGAGCGCAACCTAAAGAGTTTCGATCCAAAGTAAGGGGGAATATTGGAAAAACATCACCATGATTTTGCGAGTTTATATACTCATGGCACAGCCATCGGCGCGTGGGTCGGAGCCGCCGCATAACACCCCGGTTTCAGCATTATGTCGGATGACCTGTCCACGGCCAAACAGCGCGCGTGCTGGTCCATTCACCGTGTACACTGAGTGCCCAAGCTGATTTAAACTTTCTGCCATCTCGAGAGAGATACCTTCTTCCAATGCCACTTTGCTTCCAGGGGTGCCATCATCAATACAGAAGCGTGGTCTGTCAAGTGCTGCTTGAGGATCTAATTTATCATCCCATAACCCCACCACAACCTGTGCATGACCCTGTGGTTGCATATATCCGCCCATCACACCAAAACTACTATAAAGCGTATTGCGCGGTCCCGACTGATTAATACTATCGACGGTGATCATTCCCGGGATGATGGTGTGATAGGGCCGTTTTCCTGGCATCAGGGCATTTGGATGAGATGGGTCGAGTGCGAATCCCAGGCCTCGGTTTTGCAGGCTGAAACCCCAGCCAGATGGAACAATTCCAGTACCGAAGCCCATATAATTGCTGTTAATGAAAGAACAGGCATTGCCTTCACCATCCACCACGCTGAGGTAGACGGTATCGGAATTGGAGGTGGGTGTCCCGTGTTGCTGATCAATCTCAGCCCGGTCAGGATTGATCAGCTTGCGCCGCTCGGCGGCATACTCCTTGGAGAGCAGCCACTCCAGCGGAGCAGGGTTGAATGCTGGGTCAGCCACGTACCAGCGCGTGTCGGCAAAAGCCAGGCGCATGGCTTCGATCATCAGGTGCAGCCTTTGAGCTGATAGAGGCAGCAGGGAGGCGAGGTCATAACCTTCCAGCAGGTTGAGGGCCAGCAGCGCGGCTAGGCCTTGCCCGTTGGGAGGGCACTCCCACACCCGCAGGCCGTGGTAGGTAGTGCTGATGGGGCTATCCCAGGTGGAGCTATGGGCCGCCAGGTCTTCCACACTCAGGCAGCCCCCTGCCTGCTGGACCACATGGGCAATGGCCTCAGCAATCTCACTCTGGTAATAGGCAGCCTTGCCCCCTTCAGCAATCGCCTGCAGGGTACGGGCCAGGCCAGGGTTACGAAAAATTTCACCTTCCCGCGGAGCGCGCCCATCGATGGTCAGCTCTAGCCCGCCAGGAGCATTTCGAAGGCGTGGAGCAGCCGAGTTCCAATGATGAGCTGTGATGGGTGCGACCGGGAAACCCTGCTCTGCCAGACGTATGGCTGGCGATAGCACCGTCTGGCGTGGTAACCGCCCGTGGTGCTCCAATAAGTCACACCAGCCAGCACATGCCCCTGGGACCGTGATTGTGTACGGGTGAAACTGAGGTAGACGCTCGTCAAGTCCTTCCTTTGCCAGGCGGTCGATGCTTAAGCTGGCAGGCGACCGCCCTGAGCCATTTAAAGCACTGACTTGACCGTAAGCGGCTGTATAGTACAGGGCGAAACAGTCGCCACCCAGGCCAGTGGAAGTTGGTTCGGTGACATTCAAGGCGGCCGCTACTGCTACAGCCGCATCGGCCGCATTGCCTCCCCGCCTCAGGATCTCCAATCCAGCAGCTACGGCCAGTGGTTGGGAGGTCGCTACCATGCCGCCCGTGCTATAGACTGCCGAGCGGCGAGAGTTGAATTTCAATTCGGAATCAATGGGCATAAGCTACCTTCTTGATAAAAAACACACAGAGACCAAAGTCAAGGTTGGGCTCTGTGTGTTTGATCGAAGATGAATTTAAGGATTAACTGCAATCCCTTTACCTTGTGTGACTTCACCGATCACCCATATGGGTTGCTCGATTTGCGTTGCCCTGCTGAGCAGCTGGTCAAGCTTATCTTGTGCAACGGCTAGCAGCAGGCCGCCGCTGGTCTGCGAGTCAAATAGCGAAAGCTGGTCGGCCTCGTCCAGGCTCAGGTCGAAATGCACGCTGGATCCAAAATACAGGCGGTTGTCATACGTACCACCGGGGAAAATGTATTGCTCAGCGTACTTACGGGCACCGCTGATGAAAGGGATCTTCCGATATTCCAAGCGTATACCCACTCCGGAAGCTTCTGCCATCTCATAGGCATGCCCGAGCAAGCTAAATCCCGTGATGTCGGTGCCCGCCTGCAGATTAAATTCCTGCGCCAGCTCAGCGGCTGCCTTGTTCAGTTTTTTCATCCAGCCTACCGCTTCGGCTATGTCGGCTGGGTCGGCTTGCTCACGCTTGAGGGCAGTGGTGGTGGTGCCGAATCCGAGGGGCTTGGACAGTACCAGGCTATCTCCGACTTTTAAGCCCTTCTTGGTAAGCATGTGGCGCGGGTTGGTGAAGCCGATAACAACCAGGCCGTATTTCGGCTCCTTGTCTTGGACGGTGTGGCCCCCGGCGATCACCACGCCTGCCTGGCGGGCAATATCCGCCCCACCGCGCAGGATATCACTGATCACCTCGGTGGGCAGGTCAGGTGGCAGGGCGGCGATATTAAGCGCCAGGAAGGGTTTGCCACCCATGGCATACACGTCTGACAGGGCATTGGCGGCAGCAATCGCCCCGTAATCATAGGCATCATCCACTACCGGGGTGAAGAAATCCGTCGTCATCACCAGGGCGCGTTCGTCATCCAGCTGCCAGACGGCCGCGTCGTCAGGCTCCCCTAACCCGACCAGCAGGTTGGGGTAATCATTGGGGTTGAAAATCCCCTGCAGGGGGCGCAGCACCTGCGCCAGCGTTTCCGCATTCAGCTTTGATGCTCAACCAGCGCAGCTGGAGAGCGTTGTCAGGCGGATTTGCCGTCCGGAGGGTGCGTTTTCTGGTTTACTGGACATATTCTTCAATTCTTTAGATCATCCCTCCCTTACGGTGTCTCTTAGGGAGTAGGTGTTGGGGTTGCGGTGGGCAGGGTTGGCAGGGTCAACAGGTAGGGATTGTCGTTGGGGACAAGCATTACCTGGATGCCTGGGGCAAGCTCGTTGATATATTGATATAGCAACAGGTTGTCATTATTCTTGAGGGCGTTAGCGATCATCTGTAAAGCTTTCGCCTCTGCCTCTGCCTGCACCAGGCGTGCATCAGCAGCCCCTTGGGCATTGATCACCACGGCATCTGCCTGACCTTGCGCCACCTGGCGGGCTTGCTCAGCCTCCTGCTTCCTCTGCTGGACCACAAAAGCAGCCTGTTGGGCTAGCTGCTCAGCGATCTGCTTCTGCTCCACCGAGGCGGCGTATTCAGGCGAGAAGGTGATGTTGCGCAGGATGAAATCCACCAGGAGTAAGCCGTTTTCTGAGAGTTTTTCTGTCATCGCCTGGTTCATCTTGTTGGTCATTTCTACGCGCTTGCTGGTGACTACTTCCTCCACCCGGTACTGCGAGACTACATCTCGGATCACCCCACGCGATAAGGGTCGCACTAATCCATCGGTGTAGCGGTCTTGCCAATTGATGTGCAGTTGGACTACCTGGGCTGGGTCGATCGAATAAAGTACCGATGCGTCCACGAAGATCTCCTGCCCATCCGCAGTTCGGGCGGTGATCGAATCATCCCCCTGGATGGAGCCTTCACTGGGGGCGATCGACATGGTGTACGTCTGGCGTGAGATTGGGTAGGTGACCACACTCTCGAAGAAGGGGATGATCCAGCGCAGCCCGGGTTGTAAGGGCTGTGGCCTATATCCACCGGGCGCGATGGCTGAGATAACCACCCCACGATCCTCCGGCTGGACGAAAACCAGGCCGGCTGCCACTGTGGTCAAAACCACCGCGCCGGCAAGGACAATCAATGTGATGGTGACCGTACCTTTGACGTTTTTATTGCGCGAGGCACGCAATATCACAATGGCTATGAGGGCAATAAAAGCCATCCAGGCGCCCGCGGCGAAAAACTTGACAATACTTGCAACATTCATATGGAGCCTCCTGAGCAGGTTTCCTTTCGAAATCCTGATAGATTATACCCGTATTTCTACGGGAGCTTGTTTACCGGCAATCACCGGCTCACCCTTGATTTTAATGATGTTGCAAGCTTAATACCTGTGATAATCTGAGTTCTGGCCTGAAAAATGTGAAGTGTGATACCATCAGCATCATGGGGCATGCGACAGGCCGGGTGAGGGAGATCCGTATCGGGATGGGTGGCAAGTTGGAAGCTTATATTTCCTGTCCACCTGTGCTTGTTCCCTCTCCGGGGCAGTATACCCTGGGAATAGATGCGCATGACCCAAATGCAGTTTTGAGAACGCCGTTATTTCAGCTGGAAAGAGCCGAGCATGGTTTTTGGGCAGTGCCGCTGTTTCCGATTCAATGGGCTCCTGGAACAGACCTGGATTTGGTTGGTCCGCTGGGGTATGGATTCAACCTGCCACATAACATTCTCCGTCTGGGGCTGGTGGGCATGACAGAGACCATCGCTCGCCTGATACCGCTGATCCAGCATACAACTCAGAAGCCCACCAGTGTGGCTTTATTTACCGACCTGCCTGTGCCCATGTTACCTGCCTCTCTGGAAGTCCATCCCCTGGCTTCGATTAAAGATGAATTGAGTTGGCCGGATTTCATGGTGATCGACCTGCCCCTGGAATGCCTGGCTGGGCTACGAGATGTACTTGGGCTTGCTCACGGGCGTTCGCTGGCTTGCCCCGCGCAGGTATTGATTGCAGCTCCGTTTCCCTGTGCGGGGCTGGCCCAATGCGGGGCATGTGCCGTCCCCGGCCGGCGTGGCTGGAAGCTGGCCTGTGAAGATGGACCTGTATTTGATCTTAACGCCCTCAGGTGGTGAGGTGCAGCAGTGATATCCACCCATCTGCGCATAAGTTGCATGGATTTTCCGTAAGGAGCTTATGGCCAAGCATGATCTGAGCTTCCTTTTACCCGTCATGAATGCTGCGGGCTCATTAGGATTTACCCCCGATCTGCACGGGTCGTTGGATTGGTCCCGGTTTGGCGCGTTCATTACCAACCCCATCAGCTTGCTGCCTCGCACCCCCGCGCATGGCATGCGTTTCATTGATTACCCAGGCGGTTTCCTGCTGCATACGGGGTATCCCAACCCTGGCCTGACGCATGTGCAGCGCCAGCATGCCCGGCATTGGCAGCATGCCCCTGTACTGGTGATCGTGCACCTGCTGGGCGGGAGCCCGGAAGAGCTATCAACAATGACACGCCGCCTCGAAAATATGGAGGGTGTCAGCGGGCTGGAGGTGGGCTTCCCTTACGAAGCTGATTCCGGCATGGTTTCAGCTTGCCTCCAAGCCGCCAGCGGTGAACTGCCGGTGATCGCTCAACTGCCACCGGAGCGTTCCATGGAGCTTGCCTTGCTTGCCATTCAGGCTGGGGCTGCCATGGTCAGTCTGTCGGCCCCACGCGGCTTGCTCCCAACCCCAGGTGGTGAGCTGGTACAAGGCAGGCTGTTCGGACCAGCAGTTTTTCCCGCCGCATTGAAAGCGGTCAGCCGCCTGGCTCAGCTGGGTATCCCAACCATTGGTCGGGGTGGCATCTACGCTCAGGAGCATGTAATTGCCATGCAAAAGGCAGGGGCAGTAGCTGTCCAGCTCGATAGCGTCCTTTGGCGCGCAGCAGGCTACCGTATCTTAACTTGAGGGTATTGCCATGCAGGTATTGAAGATAGATTCACAGGTGAAAGCATTTATTCGCCTCGAGGATGGGGCTAACGTAGGCTTGATCCAGGCTGAGGCGGGCATGCTGTTGATCGATACCGCTTCCTCTCCGGCTGATATACGGGGTTTATTGTCGGCTGTCGATGCCCGACCCGAGCAAGTGAACCAGGTGGTCAATACTCATTTTCACACCGACCACACCTGGGGCAACCAGCTGTTTGACTGCCCGATCCTGGCCCACCGCCTGTGCCTGGAACGGATGCGCCTCTCCTTACAGGATGAATGGAGCGTGGCAGAGCTGCATGCATATGTTACCGAGTTAGAAAAGACCAACCCCCAAAAAGCTGAAGAGCTGCGCCTGCTGCTGCAGGAGCTACGCATAAAGCTGCCCAACCAGGTCTTTGAGCAAAAAGCTGAGGCTGAAATTGGTATCTTAAACTATATGGTGATCCACATGGGTGGGCACACCCCCGACTCAGCTATCGTATGGCTACCTGAGCGGGGTATCTTATTCGCGGCTGACCTGATCTTTCAGGGCCGCTACCCATATCTCTTTGACGCCAACATCCCTGATTGGATTGCCGCCTTGCAGCGTTTGATAGAATATCAGGCGCAGGTGATCATCCCCGGTCATGGGGTCCGTTGTAGTGATGCGGATATTGCCCATCTTAAAAATTATCTACAGGAGACGTGGGATCGAGCCCGTGAGCACATTCGGCAGGGGCACACTATCGAGGAAACTGTCATAGATGCCGCATTCCCAATCTTCGCACCTGGCAAGTACGAGAAACTTCACCAGGCGAATATCCGCTATATCTATGAGCAGATTGCCTCACCCCCTCTCGGTGAATGAGAAATATTGAAAATGGTTACGGATTAGCCGCCAGGAAATCCAGGGCATATTGGGCATCCTGGTAACCTGGGCGGTATTCCAGTGCCTTCTGCCAGTCAGCGGCAGCTTCCAGCTTCTTACCCATGCGGTACATGGCCCAACCGTGCCACAGCAATGCTTCCTCCGAATTGGGGGTACGCTCCAGGGCATATTCTGTCACCGTCAGCAGCTCAGCCGTCATCCCGGCGTGGAAATACGCAAAGAACGGCCCAAACTGGTAGCGCAGCATGCGCTGGTAAAGGCCAAGGTTTCGAGCGGTATCATAGGCGCTGGCAGCCTCGCCATTGCGGTCAAAATACACCAGGTTGCTGCCCAGGTTGAACCAGGCATAAGCGTTCTTGGGCTGGCTTTGCGTTTCTGCCTGCGAGACCTCCAGGGCATGCTGGCGATTGAGATCGGGGTCCCAGTTGCCTCCCAGGATATCCTTGACGGCCGCTTCTTGTGCAGGCGGATAGGCCAGCAGGTAAACCCGGTTAAAAATTTGCCAGTAGCTATCCAGTGTGCTGGCTGGGATGACCTGGTTGGGGCCATGGAAGCTGTCTTGCCCGGTGAAAGTGTCGCTGGTCTCGTCATAACCGGTCAGCAGCAGGTAATGTGCTGCCCACAGGTCATCGTTCGGCCAGTAGGGCTGTTCGAAAAAGAAGCTCTCTTCAATCATCACCGGGATGCCAGCGGCAATCAGTTGTTTCAATAGATCCAGATCACCCCCCACGCGGAATTCCGAATTTAGCCAGCCAGCATGCGTGCGCACGAAATATACCAGTTCTTCAGGGTTCACATTACGGTCTTCGGTGATCGGCTTTACCAGCTTGGAAATGTCTTCCTGGTTGCCTTGCCAGCCATAATAGCGCAGGTACAGTGCCAGGGTGGCCGGCCCGCAGTTGTTGGGGGTTTGCTGCTCCCATAAGGGAGCCGGCAGCTCAACCTTGCCCGGGATGGGCGTGGGGCTTGGCGCTGGCGTGGCTGTAGGGGCCTGGGTGGGTGATGGCTGGTCAGCTGCCAGAGCGGACAGTGGTGTGGCTATGCTCGTGGGGATTTGGGTGGGCAGCACGACAGCTTCAGCTGCCGTGGGGAAGGGTTTTACCGGGTGGATCACCCCCCGCAGGTAGGTCATGGCGATGTCCACTTGCCAATCGATCCTGGATCTGATGGAGGGTGTGTTAAAAGCGACAAAGATTAACATTGCCAGCCCGAGGATAGCCATGAGGCAGGCTATCAGCAGCTGTCTGGTGTGGGTTTTAAACATAGGCGCAATTCTACCATCTGACATTAATGGATTGATTAGAAATCTGTGAGCAGCCCACTTGCTGCTCATGAGATTTTCATCAGGGAGGAAAACCGCTCAATTATAATACCCGGCATGAAATATCACATTTGGACTGAGGGTTGCCAGATGAATGTAGCCGATTCTCAGCGCGTATCCTCTGCTCTCGAGCGCCTGGGGTTGAGCCTTTCGAACAGTGCTGAAGAAGCGGATGTCATCGTGCTCAACACTTGCGTGGTGCGCCAGAGTGCCGAGAATAAGGCGTCCGGAAGGCTCTTCTCATTAAAACCCTTGAAAGAGAAAAAACCTGAGCTGGTGATCAACCTGATGGGCTGCATGGTGGGTGTGAAAGGGCATGAGCAACTGCAAAAACGCTTCCCATTTGTGGATGTTTTTTCTCCACCCTCCGACCCAGCCCCCCTGATTGCCTTCCTGACCCAGGATGAAACCCACCGGATGGAAATGGAAGAGACCCGCAATCGCTTTGCCCTGATGGACGGCGATTTAAGCGCTGAATCGGCATTACCCCTGCCAGTCGCTGAGCGTGGCCGCCTGGTTTCAGCCCACGTTCCGGTGGTGTTGGGATGTTCGCATGCCTGTAGTTTTTGCATCATCCCCTACCGGCGGGGCGTGGAGCGCAGCCGCCCGGTGGATACGATCCTGGCTGAGGTGCGTGCCTTGGTGGCTCAAGGTGTGCGTGAGGTGACATTCCTGGGGCAGATTGTTGATCGCTATGGCAAGGATATCCCTGAAGGCCCCAATCTGGCCGGTCTGCTGCGCATGGCGCATGATATTGAGGGCTTGGAGCGCATCCGTTTCCTCACCTCACACCCCAACTGGATGACCGACGAGCTGCTGGACGCGGTTGCAGAACTGCCCAAGGTGGTGCCACACATTGAGGTCCCTGTCCAGGCAGGGGATGACCAGGTGTTAGCCAATATGCGGCGTGGTTATACCGCAGAGGAGTACCGCCGCCTGGTGGCTAAGATTCGTGCTCGTTTGGATGGGGATTTCCCGGGTGTTTCGATTGCCACGGATATCATCGTGGGCTTTCCTGGGGAGACTGTGGAGCAATTCCAACACACCTATGACCTGCTGGAAGAGCAACAGCTGGATGTGGCCCACCTGGCGCGTTATTCACCTCGCCCGGGGACGGTCGCTAACCGGCGTTTTGCCGATGATGTGGCAGAGGACGAAAAGATGCGCCGCTTCCGTCTCCTGGAAACCCAGCAGGAACGGATCGCTACTTCTATTGCCCAGCGTTATTTGGGCAAAACCGTGAATGTGCTCTTTGAAGAGCAGGTTAAAGGACGTTGGAAGGGGCGCACCACCACCAATAAGCTGGTTTTCCTTGAATCTGGGGATGATCTTACCGGACAGCGATTGGATGTGCGTATCAAATGGGCGGGTCCATGGTCAATGCAGGGAGAAATGCTGCGTTTGTAATTCCTTGTAAACCTGTTGAACATTCTCAAAGAAAATCGTGTATATTGTAATAGCGAGAGGTTTGTATCCGGATTTTGGGGTTCCCCCGGAACTTTATTCCTCTTGCGTGCGTCTTTAATTGTGTAATGATGTTTTATCTATGGAGGATCTTATGTTCGTGAAGAGAATACGCCCCTTGCTGTTCATAATTGGTGCCATGCTTCTCCTGGCAGCCTGCAATTTTCCGGGTGGCACCGAAGAACCGACGATGAGCCCCGATATGATCTATACGGCAGCTGCCCAAACCCTGACAGCCCAGGAAACCCAGGCTGCTTTGGGGACGCCGATCGTGCTGCCAAGCACGACCTCCACGGCGGTCCCGTTTGTGACCGTCACACCTGCGCTGCCGACGAATACCACTATCCCCACCAGCACGCTGCCGCCAACGAATACTCCCATCCCGCCGACAGCTACGCCCATCCCGATTCCCTGTGACCGGGCCTCCTTTGTCAAGGATGTGAGCGTCCCCGATAATACGGAGATCGCCGCCGGTGGCACTTTTGTGAAGACTTGGCGCTTGAAGAACAACGGTGCCTGCACATGGACTTCGGGTTATACCGTTTACTTCTACAATGGTGACGCCATGAGCGGTCCGGCTTCCACCCAGCTAACCAATGGCACTGTGCCGCCAGGCAGCACCATTGATGTTTCCGTGACCTTGATCGCGCCCACCACGCCGGGTACATACAAGGGTAACTGGCGCTTACGCAACGCGGGTGGCACGTCATTCGGCATTGGCGAAGGCGGTGACCAAAGCTTTTGGGTGCAGATCAAGTCAGTCACTCCCACTCCCACCCCGCAGCCGACTTCTTCTTACACGATGTCGTATGACTTTATTGCCAAGGGATCCAGCGCCACCTGGCGGAATGCCACCACTCAGCTTCCTTGGGGTGACCCCGATGACGACTCGCCCGGTGTGGCAGTCAACGTTGCTAATGTCAAGATGGAAGACGGGGGCACCTACGCCAGCTTGCTGGCCACCTATCCGCAGAAGATCACCGATGGGATGATCCTTGGTCTCTACCCCGCCTATACCATCCAGACCAATGATCACCTGCGGACCAAGATTGGCCTGCGTTATAACTGCGGAAATGGCAGTGTCAAGTTCCAGATCCGCTATATTGAAGGTGCCTCGGAGGTTACTGTGGGCGAATGGATAGAAAATTGTGACGGCATGCTGTCCTCCCTGGATGTCAACCTCTCCGCCCTGGTGGGCCACACGGTCCAGTTTGAGCTGGTAGTGTTTGCCAATGGCACCTGGAGTAACGATTATGCCTTGTGGGTGGCTCCCCGTATCGAAAGATAGGCGGGCAAAAGACATTTCCATAATACTCACATAGGGTTAAGGCGGCAGGGTAACCGTGGTATCATAAAGCCGGCGTACCTGCCGCCTCTTGCTGTTCTTCACGGGCAAGCTGCTTAAATAACTAGTTTAATAGGAGAATACCAGGGTAACTATCACTAACTACCCTACAAGATTGAGGAAAGAATGAAAAAGAAAGAATTGCTGTATATCATTGGGTTGCTGACCCTGCCGCTGATTCTGATCGGTTGCAGGTCAAAAGCAACTGCCTCCCCCACCGCCAACCCTGAGCTTATATACACTGCGGCTGCCCAAACTGCCGATGCGCGGCTGACGCAGATCTTCGCCTCCACCCCGTCAGCGACCCCCGTCACTCCCAGCCCGACCGTCGACCTCGTAAAGACCATGGCAGCCCAAACCGCGGCTGCCCTGCTGACCCAGTCAGTCGGTTTAACTCCCTCCCCAACGCGGACAGCTGGCACCACGCCAGTACCGCCAGGGCCATCGGGTGACCGGGCAATTTTCGTGGCTGACGTGTCCATCCCGGATGGGCAGGTGATTGCTCCAGGGGCTGCCTTCACCAAGATATGGAAGATCCAGAATGCTGGCAGCTCCACCTGGACGACATCCTATTCTCTGGCTTTTGTCAGTGGCGAGAAGATGGGCACCATCTCGTCGGTTTCCCTGCCACAGTCGGTCGCGCCTGGTGCTCAGATCGATATATCGGTTGATCTGGTAGCACCCACCACACCGGGCAGCTACCAGGGCTATTGGAAGATGAAAAATTCGGCCGGGCAGTTTTTTAACGATTCGGTCTACGTGTTGATCACTGTCGGTGCGGGAGGGGCAACCCCGACGGCGGGCACACCTGGTGTGACCCCCGTGTCCACCTCCACGGGCATCCCCAGTAACCCAGTGACCAGCCTGACCATGGCGGTTGACCAGGGTACCTACCAGGGACCTTGCCCACACTCATTCTTTTTCACTGCCACGTTCACGCTTAATCAAGCGGCGACCCTTACCTACGTCCTGGAAGCTGGTTCCGACACACCAGGTTTTACCTTTGTCTTGCCCGGGGCACAAACCCGTACGTTCGATGCCGGAACTTACTCTATCCCGTCTGAGTTGACTTTCATCAGTAGTGGGTCGGGTTGGGTGAGGTTGCATATCTCCAGCCCGGTGGACATGGCCTCCAACCAGGCGGCATTCAGCCTGACCTGTACCCCCTGAGGCACGCCTCCCAAGGGAAAGCATTGTAGCGCAAGAGTGATTCTTGCGCTACAATTTATTTAAAGCGGCTGCCCATCATGAATCTGACCCAGGTGATTAAAAAACAAGCTCGATCTCTCGGATTTTCTCTGGTGGGGGTCACTGGTTGTGACCCTGTACCTCATGTCGAAGTTTTCCAGGCCTGGCTTGCGCAAGGCCGGTGTGGCGAGATGGCATATTTAAATTCTGAACGTTCCCGGCAGATGCGCGCTCATCCAGGCTTATTGTTGCCGGGCTGTCGTTCGATCCTCGTATTGGCAACCCGTTACCTGACACCATCTCCCCTTCACCTGGGAGCAGGGCCGAACCATCAATTACATGGCAGGATCGCCGCCTACGCATGGGGAGAGGATTACCATGAAGTGCTCCCTGGGAGATTGCGTGCCTTGGTCGAGTATATTGAGGGCCAGGTAGGCCATGCAGTTCCCAACCGATGCTATACCGATACTGGCCCCATCCTGGAACGTGAGCTGGCCCAGCGCGCTGGTCTGGGTTGGATCGGCAAAAATACCAGCCTGATCAGCCCATCTGGCGGGTCATATTATCTTTTAGCTGAGGTCCTGCTCGGGTTGGAATTGGAGCCCGACCCGCCCGTTGTGGCTGACCGTTGCGGTACCTGCCAGCGGTGCGTTGCAGCCTGCCCAACCGCCTGCATCCTGCCTGACCGTACCCTGGATGCCCGGCGGTGTATTTCGTATCTGACCATCGAGTTGAAAGGCTCTATTCCTCCCGAATTGCGGACTTCCATACAAGGTTGGGTGTTCGGCTGCGACGTCTGCCAGCAGGTCTGCCCGTGGAATCGTTTTGCTGCTGGCGAGGAAAGTCCCTTGTTCGACCATCGGCTGGCTGATTCATCCCCCGACTTGCTGACCGAGTTGGGCCTTTCGAACGTGGCCTTCAACCGCAAGTATCGCCACAGCCCGCTTAGCCGTACGAAACGCAGGGGTTATTTGCGCAACATCTCCGTGGCCCTGGGCAACTTGCGAGATAATGGAGCCGTGCCCGCCTTGACGGAAGTTATAATGCATGAGCCCGAGGCATTGGTCCGCTCCCATGCAGCCTGGGCCCTGGGAAGGATCCGGACCCAGGCGTCTGAACAGGCATTAAAGCAAGCCTTGGACCGTGAAGCTGACGTGCTTGTGATCTCCGAGATTCATTCAGCGCTTGAGTCAATTGTGCCAAACTCGAATAACAGGTGAATGATTTGAACACTTTCCATAAAATGAAAACGATCGGCTTGTGTGTGTTTATGCTCATGCTGGTATTGAATGGCTGCCGCTACCCGAGCACAGCCATCCCCACGATATCCGGGTCAAAGCAGCCTACCGCAACGGCAGAACGTGCAATGATCCCCACATCCACCATCATGCACATTCCCACACCTACCCAGGCAGGAGTGTCACTGCCTTTGCTCATTCAGGCGATACCAGTGGGGAGCCCCACGCCTGCCCTGGCCAGCACAGTCATCCAGGTACCCACCGCGGCTGCATCCCCAACCCAGGCAATCACGCCTGCTCCGGCTGCAGATATCACCCTGTTGTTCACCGGGGTGATTGTACCCGCCCGCTGCGTGCAGAGTGCCATTGATGCCCGTGGAGATGCCAACTATGTCTATGGGGCTGTGCGCGATATCATCTCGAGTGCCGACCTGGCAGTGGGTACGCTGAACACCACCCTGAGTGACCTGTCCACCCACACCGGCTGTATCGTGACTTATGTATTGGTCAGCGATGCGCGCAGTGCGGTGGCGGCTGCTTCGGCCGGTTTTGACGTGATGAGTGTGGCAACCAATCACATCAAGAACTGCTCCGGGGCAAGCTGTGCCGATAGCTACAACCGGGCTTTCTTCGACACGCTTGATAACCTGCGGGCCAACAATATCCAACCGGTTGGGGCGGGGATGAATATGGAAGATGCCTTGCAGCCCGTGGTCATGGAAGTTAAAGGCATACGCTTTGGGATCGTCTCCCTTGGCATGGTGGAGCCGATGGCTTTCGCCGGGGCTGATTCCCCTGGCATCGCTCCGCTGACGGACGAGAACTTGCAAGCTGCCATCGCCAACGTCAAGGGCGAGTCGGACGTGGTCATCGTCATGCCCCACTGGGGCCCCGAAGACTCGGCTGACCCAACCAGCTACCAGCGGCATTTTGCCCAGGTGTCGGTGGATGCCGGGGCAGACGTGGTGGTGGGTAACCACACCCATGTCGTCCAGGCTATCCAGCAGATCAACGGTGTCGATGTATTTTATGGTCTGGGTAACTTCATCTTCGACCAAACCTGGGATCTGGCTCACCAGCAGGGGGTGATCCTGTTGCTGCATTTTTCCGGCATGCAGTATACGGGGTACGAGATCATCCCTACTCACGTGGATGGGGACGGAACCGTGCATATCGCTGGTCCGGATGAGGCAACTTCCATTATCGAACGTATCGAAGCCGCAAGTGCGCTCTTAAAGTAGCACCTGACCTGTCAGAGGAAACCAGGGCAAGGATCAGGCTGGAGTGCGGTATACTCATTGGACGAAAGTGGGAGGAGAGGACCATGCCAGACAACGATAAGCTCACCAGCATCATCATCTTCGGAGCCTCGGGCGATCTTACCTGGCGCAAGCTGGTGCCCGCCTTGTATAACAATTACATCAAAGGCCGCATGGTGAAATGTGACAGGATCATCGGTTTCGCCCGCCGCCCTTTCACCGATGAATCCTTCAGTGAACGTTTGCTTGAAGGGGTAAAGACCTTCAGTCCCGAGAGCTTTGATTCACAGCGCTGGGGCGAGTTTTCCACGAAGCTGATCTACTTCCAGGGCAACCTCGACGCCCCTGATGATTTCAACCGTTTGGGTTCGTTCCTCTCCGAACAGGAGGGCAAACCAGCCAACCGCCTGTATTACCTGGCGACCGCCCCTGAGCACTATATCCCGGTGGTCAACTGCCTGGGCCGTGCCCACCTGGCAGACCAGAGCGAGGGCTGGCGCAGGATCATTGTCGAAAAGCCGTTCGGAAATGATCTCAGCTCGGCTCGTGAGCTGAACAAGATTCTGCATTCCGTATTTGATGAAAGCCAGATCTACCGTATCGACCATTACCTGGGCAAGGAAACCGCCCAGAATATCCTGTTTTTCCGCTTCGCCAACACCATCTTCGAGCCGATCTGGAACCGGCGCTATGTGGACAACATCCAGATCACGGTATCGGAGACCGTGGATATCGAGCATCGGGCCGATTATTACGACAGCGTGGGCGTGTTACGTGATATGTTTCAGAATCACCTGCTCCAGCTGCTCTCATTGGTAGCCATGGAGCCCCCCGCCTCCTTTGAGGCTGATGCGGTGCGCAATGAGACCTTCAAGCTGCTCTCCTCCATTCGCCCGGTAGCGCTGACGGATACCGTGCGGGCCCAATACGAGGGTTACCGCCAGACTGAAGGGGTGGCAACTGATTCACAGACGCCCACCTATGCCGCGGTAAAACTGTACATCGATAACTGGCGCTGGAAGGGTGTGCCCTTCTATCTGCGCTCAGGCAAAAGCCTGGCACAGAAAACTTCCCAGGTCATTGTGGAATTTCAGCGCCCACCCCATTTGATGTTCCACCTGCCGGACGAGTACCAGTTTATCCCCAACATCCTGGCGCTGTGCATCCAACCAGACGAGGGCATCCACCTGATGTTTGAGGCCAAAGTACCGGATTCTGACCAGGACATGCGCAGCGTGGACATGGAATTCCACTATCGTGATTCTTTCGACTGTGTGCTGCCCGATGCATATGAGCGATTGCTTATGGAGGCCTTGCGTGGCGATGCTTCGCTCTTCACCCGCTCGGATGGGATTGAGGCCGCCTGGAAGCTGATCGATTCGATTACCCAAGGGTGGGAGGCCAGTAACATTCCTGAGCTGTCCCTTTATCGGCGGGGAAGCTGGGGTCCATCGGAGGCCGCTGCGCTGCTCGCCAGAGATAGCCGTTCGTGGCGCCTGGGCTGTGTGAGCGATTGACCTTCGGTATATTTGTTGCAAGGGGACGTTTAGGGCTTATACTTTACGTACTACACTTGGTAGTCCCCGAAGCAATCTCCTACTGACAAGACTCGATATATAGCAATTTTTATGATCTACCGTAAATGACCTATGACACCAACAGTAGATTATCATCCTGCTGCAATTGACCTAACCCAATCCGTCTGATACACTCTAGCTATGTCGCAATCCCTTTACCGAAAATGGCGCCCGTTGCACTGGGACCAGGTTATCGGCCAGGAACATGTGGTGCAAACCCTGCACAACGCCGTCACTGCCCAGCGCGTGGCGCATGCCTACCTGTTTGCCGGGCCGCGTGGCACCGGTAAGACGACCACTGCACGCATCCTGGCCAAGGCAGTCAACTGCCTTGACAAAGACCTTGCGAAACGTCCGTGCAATCAGTGCGAGCACTGCCAGGCTGTCAACCAGGGGCGCTTCCTTGACCTGATCGAGATCGACGCGGCATCCAATACCAGCGTGGATGACGTGCGCGACCTGCGCGATCGCATCAATTTTTCTCCCAATCAGGGCCACTACAAGGTCTATATCATCGATGAAGTCCACATGTTATCTACGGCGGCCTTCAATGCCCTGCTGAAGACCCTGGAGGAGCCCCCTCCACATGCCATCTTTATCCTGGCGACGACCGAGGTACACAAGATCCCCGCTACGGTGCTTTCACGCTGCCAGCGACACGAATTTCGCCGCATCCCCGTCAAGGAGATTGTCGAGAACCTTTCCCGGCTGGCAGAAGAAGAGAAGATCTCTGCTGAGCCGGAAGCCCTCAGCCTGGTTGCCCGCCAGGCTACCGGCTCAATGCGTGATGCTATCTCGCTGCTCGACCAGCTGTCATCAGCGGGTGATAATATCACCTTGCAGCTGGCCCAGGATGTGCTGGGAACAGCTACCAGCCAGGCGGTGCTTGAAGTCATTGAAGCGATGCTCAAACGCCAGTCCGCGCAGGGGCTCGAAGCCATCCACCGCAGCCTGGATGCAGGGTCTGACCCGCGCCAGTTTGCCCGGCAGATTGTGGAATACCTGCGTGGTTTACTGCTGGTGGCCCTGGGGAATGCCACCCAGGTGGACGCCACCACCGAAGTCCGCTCGCAGATGGCACGCCATGCCCAGGCACTTACCGTCAGTGAGCTACTTCGGGTGATTCAAGCCTTCAACCAGGCCGCTACCGAAACCCGGGGCAGCTGGCAGCCTGCCTTGCCTCTCGAGATTGCCTTTATCGAGGCGATTTCCACAGGCGGCGAAACCAGTGAAAACAAGCCAGCCCAGACAACACCTTCTCCACCAACATCGACGCTGGGTCCACCTGCCAGCAAGCCTGGCAGCCTGCCTAATGGCATGCCTGGTGGCTCGCCTATTGGTAAGCCCACCGGCCTGCCCGGTGCCCCGAAGGAAACTCGTTCTGATGCGCTTGCCGTGAGTGAAATCGACCCCGAGGATGCCATCACCAGCCAGCGTCTCGACCAGAGCTGGAACCTGGTCTTGGCGCAGCTGAAACGACAGAATCCCAGCTTGAATGCGCTGGTGAATTCGGTCAAGACCCGCTCGCTAAAAGGCAATAGCCTCACCCTGGGGATGAGTGGCGACGTGCTCAAAATGCGCCTGGAAGACCCAGCCAACATTGATCTGTTGGAGAAGGTGCTTAAGCAGGTCATGGGAAGTGATATTTATGTGAAAGTGATCTTAACCTCCGCAACCCGTAGCACACCTCCCACTGAAGTGGATAGCGACGGGATGGTGGCCTCCGCCTTACGCGACCTGGGCGGTGAGATCGTGGATATTCAATAATGTCAGGAGTGACGTATGCCGAAGTATCGACCTAGTTTTCAACAAAAAGGTGGGCAGATGGGCATGATGCAGCAGCTACAAAAGCTGCAGGAGCAGCTCGCCCAGGCTCAGGAACAGCTGGCTCTTGAGACGGTCAATTACTCTGCCGGAGGTGGTGCGATTAAGGTAACCATGACCGGTGATCAGAAATGCCAGGCAGTGGAGATTGACCCGGAGCTGCTCAAGGATGCCGATGTGGAGATGCTGCAAGATCTTGTGCTGACCGCCGTCAACGGGGCGCTGGACGCCTCGCGGGCTCTGGCTTCAGAGCGCTTAGGCCCCCTGACGGGAGGCCTGCCGTTCTAGGCTTTACATCCATTGCCATTTACGTACTTCCACTGAAATGTGAGAGCAATCCGCCGAAATCTTCTCGATCACTGTTGTTGCGCGACGCCTTTTGTCGAAGCAATCTTCCTTTTCCAACTCTGCTCAATTGACTTCCTGGTCACAGCCGACCAATTTCCGGGGTTGGAGATTGCTTCCCACTCGCTACGCTTGAGGCTTAGGTCATCCAAGCCCCGTCCTCTCCGCAGTGGCAATAAGTGAGTTTCTGTCGACCAGTTGTTCTTGAGAAAGGTTGATCCATGCTCCTGCCTGCACCCATTCAAAAATTGATTGATGCTTTTTCAAGGCTGCCGGGGATTGGCCCGAAGACGGCCAGCCGCCTGACTTTTTATCTGCTGAATGCCCCGGATGACATCGCGGAGGATTTGTCAGCGGCATTGCGCGGCTTGAAAACCGACACGGTGGATTGCCCGATCTGTTTCAATGTGACCAGTGCCGGGCGGACAGAGTGCGAAATTTGCGCCAGCCCCGAGCGCGACCCGGCGATTGTGTGCGTGGTAGAAGAACCACTGGATGTGCTGGCCATGGAGCGCACGGAAGGCTTCACCGGCCGGTACCATGTGTTGCGGGGCGTGCTTTCCCCGATCGAGGGGGTGGGACCCGAAGACCTGACCATGCGGGAATTATTCGAGCGCCTGAAATCTGGTGAGATAAAAGAGCTAATCCTGGCTACCAACCCGAGCATGGAGGGCGATGCCACGGCCATGTATATCCAGCAGCAAATCAGGCTGCCGGGCGTGAAGGTCACCCGCCTGGCACGGGGGCTGCCGATTGGGGGAGATCTGGAATATGCCGACCAGACCACCCTGTTGCGTGCCCTGCTGGGTCGCCAGGAGATGGGGTGAAGGCTTAAAACCGCAAACGAACACAGATAAACGCAGATAGTCGTTGAATACAGATTCACATAGATAAGCACGGATACAAATAAGCTATAGCCAGCATCGCCAGGTCTGGCTTCTGTTTTATTATCCCGCTTATCCTGGCTGTTTTTTGGTGAAGGCGGGCATTTCAGCAATCTTTGCTAGCACGACAAGAACCAATGAATAAGGACACATCGAAATTTAGAAATAAGTATAGGATACCATCCACCCGGTTGAAGGGGTGGGATTACCGATTTCCCGGGTATTATTTTGTTACGATTTGCACACGGGAACGGATTCCATGGTTTGGAGAGATAATACTGCTGAGATAGACCTTTCAGAGGTAGGCGAGGTTGCTGATCAATATTTACAACGTATTCCTGAAATCCATCCTAATGTTAGTCTGGATGCCTGGATAGTGATGCCGAATCATATACACGCGACAATTGTTATCAATGATGCGCCGGTAGGTGTTGTAGAGACGTCCCACTGGGACGTCTCTACAACGGGCGATCATCTCATATCTGGCAGCCTCGGTGCGATCATCAATCATTATAAAGCCGCCTGCACGAGACGCATCAGAGATCTGGGCTACGGTGTTTTTGCCTGGCAGCCACGCTTTTATGATCATATTATTCGAAATCAAAGATCGCACGATAGGATTCGTCAATATATTTGGCAGAATCCCACTAGATGGTCCGATGATGAAAATTATATAGAGACCACGCAGGGATGATAACAGTAGACCTGGAAGCTTACTGAAGAGAAAAAGTTTATAACAACGTCTCTTTGTTTATATATCGACGGTAAGAAGAAAAAGAAATCGTAATCACTAAAAAGGGTATTGTGGCTATAATTGCTAAATTGTCTTACAATTTGCTTCGTGTTTACCCTTGACAAAATGAATTTAAAGTATAGAATCAAAGTTCGCTGTTGAATACTTTGTTCTCGCCTCAATTAGGCAGAACACTAACAACCGAGCAAAAGAGCAAAGACGCACAAGCGTCAGAGACTAAAGTGTATACACTTCACAGTCTGGCGTGCCGATGTTAAACCTAACATCGGCAATTTAGTCTCTAAACAGCCTTGACAGGCTCTGGGGGCAGTGATAAAATCCTGCCCGCTCGATTGAAGGAACCTTAACAACTGAAGAGTGATAGGAAATCAGCCAGTCGTTATAACGACAAAAACGCAGACTTTACGCATCGAAAGATGCATAATTTTTTTGCGGAGAGTTTGATCCTGGCTCAGGATAAACGCTGGCGGCGTGCCTAATACATGCAAGTCGAACGAGGAGTCTTTGTAGCAATACGGGGACTTCCTAGTGGCGAATGGGTG
>PQAL01000026.1 GCA_003105035.1 Anaerolineales bacterium
GTCATCGAGCTGCTCCAACCAGGTGTACCTAGCCCGCTGATCTTTCCAGTGCGTAACCCGCTCGGAGAAATTGTCACCATCAACCTGGGCCTCGTCCCTTACCTGCCAGGCTGGTCCGTCCAGCTGTCCCAGACTGCCCTGACAGATATGGCTCCCTTCGAAACCCGGCTTGTCACGCTGACGGTCACCCCACCCGCTGGACAGCCCTTGCCCCCCGACAATACACCAGTCGTCGATGTGGAGGGATATATTAAAGGTAACCTTCTGGGTGGCATCGAATTGCTAAAACTAACCTCAAAAAACCATACTTTTTTAGCGGTTGTCTTAAAATGATATCAGGATATACCCAGGTGAAGATGGTGCATGGGTCTCTCGAACGAGTAGGTCTGAGAAAATTTTTCTAAGGTGTAGCTGACCTCCTCTTCTTCTTTTTTTTGCTCATTGGTTTCCTTATCCTTTATCGAGCTTTAATCACCCACATCTTGACACAACCAGGATAAGCCCCTAAAATACTACTATTCGGATGAAATACATCTACATAAGTCCGTTGTTGAAGATGCAAGTGCAGTCCAATTATTTGACATGTAGGAGTTATTTATGAACCAAACCGGAGCCACCACAAGTAAAAAGTCCTCCTCAGGATTCACCGCCGATGAAAAAGCTGCAATGAAGGCACGCGCCAGGGAGCAGAAAGCCCAGGCAGATGAAACGCAAGCGGAAACAGATGCGTTGGAGGCAATCGCCGCGTTGCTAGAACCGGATCGCAGCTTGGCCAGGCGCCTGCATGAGCTCATTAAGGCCAACACACCAGAACTTAAAGCGCGGACCTGGTATGGCATGCCCGCCTACGCCAAGGACGGCAACGTGGTATGCTTCTTCCAGAGTGCACAGAAATTTAAGACCAGGTACGCCACCCTCGGCTTTAGCGACAAGGCCAATTTCGACGAAGGGAACATGTGGCCGGTTGCCTACGCGCTGCACGAGCTGACCCCAGCTGAAGAGGCCAAGATAAGTGCCCTTGTAAGGAAAGCAGTAAGCTGAGTTGTGTAGGTGGGAAGTTGAATCCGCCTGCTTAATTAATTCCTCCACAGCGAGTAAGGCGGCTTCCGTGGTGAAACCCGTTCCCACCCTCCAATAAAATTCCCTAATAATTGTGAATAGCCGGATGAGTTTCGTGTAAACCGATAAGCTAGACCAGCTAGGATTCGAGGACGGTCTGCACATAGCGGATTACTAACCCCATCACGAACGCCACCGCTAATTTCAGCTGCTTGGTTCATACACCTAAAACTTTGCTGGCTTATCTCTGAGTATAAACCACTCACAATAATGTGTAATTTAGTTTATAATCCTTTCTGATAATTATTATTTTCACAAACTGGCTGTGATTGGATGGGATTAATTTATGCATCAGAGACATATATATAGAAAAATATTATTGTTGACTTTCCTGGCAATCGATTTTCTTATCCTATTTTCTGATTCTCACTTTATTTTAGCGAAAACAAATCCAGCATCTAATAACCTCATATACCTACCTCTCTTGTCAAAGCCTTATCCCACTGCACCTGCGAACGGGTTGCTGATTGCATATTCCTCGCAAATGACGGGAGAGCTCAAACAATACAATGTGGATACGGGTGCAGTGACTCAACTATTACCCGATCATTTTATGAGTGAGGGCTGTAATAAATTCTCACCAGACATAATCCATCCAAAGCTTCTCTACCTGCTCCAAAATCCTGCCAGTGGAGACCTGGAGGTAAAAATAAAGGATCTGTTTGGCGGCAACAATATTATCACCTTGCCGAACTCCTATCGCAATTCTTGCTCCATGTATTGGTATCCGAACGGTTCGGCGTTTGCGATCCGTAATCTTAATACGGATGTCTATGATTTGCTTTCCCCGGATGGCACTAAGCTCACATCTTTCTGGGGAGACTTAGGATGGAAGTTAGCATTCTCCCCGGATGGCAATCGGGCAGTGTTTGTTTCACCATTTCGCAGTAATGTACTACGCTTTTTCACTATCCTAAAAGATGGCAATGGCAATATCATTGGGCTAAATCAGGACCCTTCTGATTTTGTTACTGTTGATATTGGTGATCACTTTATTGCAGATATCGAATGGTCCCCGGAAGGTACTACTCTGGCCATTCTTATTGAGAACAATTGGGACTTAGAAGATGCAGATCTTCTTCTCATCGAACCAAATGGCACAGTCGTGGCCAACTTGACAAATGGATTTAACAGACAGGCTGGCAAACAACAAAACTACTGGGAGATTCAATGGTCACCCGCAGGAAAAAATATCGCTTTTTGGGTATACAACTTAGTGGGTGACACCTATGTGAACCCACAGGTGTATGTGATTAATATCTACACCAAACGTATCATCGAGCTGACCGGAGATGAATTTCAAACCGGTGAAACCCCGGCTTTCTCTCCGGATGGCAATAAGCTAATTTTCACTGCTGGACCTCAATTTGGCCGCACTATTGTGATGTGCAATCCAGATGGTTCCGATAAAATTTCGCTACCCATCGAGAATTCTGCATTCAATGCGATTTTTCGTCCATAATTTGCAGGTAGCTTAGTCAGGTTGAGAAATCTAGTTATTTTGACTATTTTTCTAATAATTTGTTGACCAAACTAACTCTACAGCCAAAGATAATCAATATCTACCCCCTATCGATAAACTCCCATCGATTGTTAGGTTAAAACTGGACACACCTCTTCACGCGCCGAATCGTAGCCTCGGTAAGTTTTATCAGCTCTTACATGAAGTCTTCAGATACCGTCTCATTCGTATTGCCGTGGACACTATTTACTTTACCTAGGCATTTACTGTGGTTAGTTTCTGTAATAAAACGTCAAGTCAGTCGGAAGCCTATGCCTGTCAAGTCAACGCGATGAGGAGATTGAATTACAAGGTCTTCGTAGCCAAACTCGACACCAACCCAACCTCCCCCATTAAAAAATGGGGGAGGTTGGGTCACTTAGTCACCTGCCGTATTAGGCGGCACTGTTTTTATGCGAAGGGGGTCAGCGAAATCCAATCCACAACGGTCTAAATCGTTGACCAATTCACGTAAATGGGCTTACGCTGCAAGCAATCGGTTGCGATGGAAGCTTCGGCTTCCCAGCCAGATGAATAAAATGCTGATGAGCCAGACGATCAACCCGATGAGAAGCATGATGCCTATATTGAGGAATATTGCTCCCGCCATCTGGGCATAGAAGAGTGCCACGATGGGCAGCACCACCACTCCAGCCGCCTGGTTGGCGTCCTGGAACCCTTGGGCCCGAGCCGAGGCCACCACCATGATACTCACCCCTAATGCAGATAGGGCTGGTACCACCCAGATGACCATCACCAACCACAAGGCATTGGGGAAGAATAAGCGCTGCATTTGAGACCAGGCTGCCACATTCACGGTAATGGCGTATATCACAAATCCGCCCAGGGCAATCGCATTGGCTGCCAGCCAACCCGAGAGCATCTTGGCGATAAGTAATTCCCGGTCGGTGGTGGGTGTATACAGCAGGGCTTCAAGCGTCTTGCGCTCCTTCTCGCCCGCAAAACTATCCGCAGCAATCATCGAGGCAACCATCAGGGGCAGAAGCAAGAAGAAGGGCAGCAGCATAATCTCAAGGGAAAATACGATGAACTTCTGGATGGTGGTATACCTGGCAAATTCCAGTTGCATTCCAGCGGGCATCTTCGCCAGGAAGGCCTCGGTGATGGGTAATTTCGTGACCAGCTCAGGGAATAATGAAAAGATCAGGCCGATCCCTAGTGGGACGAGGATAAAGAAGGTCACAAATATGATGATGATCGGGATAAGCACATTCTTATTCTGTCTGACTACTTTCAGATCCTTACGGACGATCGCCATGATTGCGCGTGTATTCATTTCATGCCTTCACTTTCTTCGTGAATCGTAAAGTACACCTGTTCAAGGTCGGCTTCCTGTGGGGCAATCCGGTACACCTTCACCTGGTTCTGGATCATGCAAGCCAGGACTTCGGGGATGGATTCGCGCTGGTTAACTGTCACCACCAGGGCACCGTTGGGTTTGGACGGTTCGCCCACTACCAGCTGTGGCATATTCCGCAGGACCTTCAGCGCTACTTCGGTCTGTGACTCCTCCACCTCGAGTTCAACTTCCAGACGCCGGACGTACTGGCGGGTCAACTCGGCAGGTGTGCCCAATGCCACCAGGCGGCCGTGCTCCAGGATGGCCACCCGGTCACACAGGCGCTGAGCCTCAACCAGGTTGTGCGTGCACATAAAGACTGTGCAGCCTTCCCGGCGAGCCATCCGCTCGATCAGCTCGTTCACATGGTGGGCAGATACCGGGTCGAGCCCGGAAGTAGCTTCATCCAGGAAGATCAGCTCAGGCTTGTGTAGCAGAGCGCGTGCCAGGGCCAGGCGTTGTTTCATACCCTTGCTGTAGCCACCCACTTTTTCATTCGCCCGCTCGGCCAGATCGAATTCATCCAGCAGGTCAAAGATTCGCTGCTTTACTTCCATGCGAGGTACAGCATACAGGTCTGCATAGATGCCGAGGATATCCTGGGCGGTTAAGCGCTCGTCCAGGGATGGTGTTTCAGTTAAGACACCCGTGCAAGCACGCAAGGCGGTACCTTCGACCTGTGGATCGAGGCCGAGCACGCGCATGCTGCCGGAGGTTGGCTCGATCACCCCATTCAGCAGGCGCACGGTGGTCGTTTTCCCGGCGCCATTATGACCCAGGAAACCGAAGATCTCACCCGCTTGCACTTCCAGCGAAAGCTGGTTTACCGCGATGGTATCCTTGAAATGTCGGGTGAGCTGGTTGATACTGATGACGGCGTTCATATTTTCCTCCTAGGCTCCTCGCCCTCAGCAGTCATGAGGGCGGGGATTGTGAGAAGAAGTCCATTATCCCGGGTTTAAAACTCCCTGCGCTGAAAGCGCCAGAGTGCTACCACGATGAATACGATGCTTAAGATAGCGGCGGAGATGATTTCCGAGATGAACATTGCCGGTAGGGTTATGCCCAAAACGACCAGCTGGGCAACCTTATCCATGGTCACCGGCAAGATATAGCTGATCTGTGGGATCATACCGCCGATAGCCAGCCCAGCCAGCACAAGCCCAAAGGATATCCCCAACACCGGCCCGCGTGTCTCAAACAAGACACCCAGCATGATCACCAGGCTGATGTAGAACAGCATGGTCAGCATGAACACCCCCAGACCAGCCAGGAATGACAGAATAGGCACTCCCTGATGGGTATCCAGGTAAACCTCGCTTACAAAGATCACTGCGGGTATGGCAATAATAAAGACCAGTGCACCGATGACATTCGATAGTAGCTTGGTGATGATAAAAGACTGGCGTGCCGAAGGCTTGGAAAGGATCCAGGCCGCCGTCCCCGTTTGAACCTCTTGAATGATCTCATCCTGTGCCAGGATGATCACACCAATCGCGCCAGCCATCACAGCAAAAGCGAAGTAATAATAGGAGCCCTTGGCGGAAGGCGGCATCCCTACGAAAGCCTGATTGATCGAAGCATTAAGCCCAGGAAGTATTCGTTCCAGCCGCGGTACAACAAACAGGATTAAAGCAACCATCCCGTCCAGGATACCAATCCAGATCAACATCTGCCCCAGCCAGCGGCGGGTGTGGAACCATTCGCCCATCTCTTTACTGAGCATGTTGCCAAAGCCGGCCAGCCAGCCACCACCCCTGCTGGGTAACAAGCCCTGGCGGGCTGCCAGGCGCAGATCGGTGGATACTTGTGTACTCGTTTGTGCGGTCATTTCGAATTCTCCTTTTCAACAAGACTTATGAATACTTCTTCGAGGTTGTATGACTTACGGCCGTAGTGGGTCACCTTTAGGCTGCGGTCATCAAGGATCAAGCGTAGAAGCAGGTCTTCCGCTGCGGCTTCATCGGTCACACTGATTTGCCAGCTCATATGGCCATTTTCCGGTGCCATGCTCAGGTTTTTGACCCATGGCTGGTCAGCTACGCGAACGCGTGCCTGTGCCATGGCTTCGGTTTGCTCACCCTTTACGGAAATGCTAAAAATGGTAGAACCGCCATCGCCAGCAAGCAGCTCATTAATCGGAGCTTCAGCGATCAGGCTACCCCGATTGAGAATGGCAACGGTATCACTCACCCGCTGCACATCCTCAAGAATGTGTGTTGAATAAAAGATGGTGGTGTATTTGCGTAGCCTTTCCATGACGTCCAGGACATCATGCCGGCCCATGGGGTCAAGCGAAGCAGCTGGCTCATCGAGAATAAGCAGGTCAGGGTAGTTCACCTGGGCCTGGGCAATCCCCAGGCGCTGGCGCTCACCGCCTGAAAAGCCGCGCACCGGTCGATCGGCTTTGTCGTCTATGCCAACCAGCTCGAGCATTTCCTGTACACGTGCTTCGAGAAGATCTTTTGGCCCGCGGTAGAAGAAGCGGGCAGTATAGTCGACAATCTGGCGAGCGGTCATGTGCTCGTAGTAGCGCGGGTCCTGGGCCAGATAGCCAACCCGCTTACGGATCTCCACACTCTCGCGCTGTATATCATGCCCGAAGATAGTCGCCTGCCCCCCACTGGGCTGGATCAACCCGAGCAGAAGCTTGATGGTGGTGCTCTTGCCAGCCCCATTAGGTCCAAGGAAGCCAAAGATCGAATTCTGTTTTACCGTCAGGCTTAGGTCTTTGAGGGCTTGCGTATCCTTATAGATCTTGCTCAGGTGGTGGGTTTCGATTACCAGAGAATTGTTAGTTGACATGTTGCCTCCTTTTTATTTATGGCTTCTAATTATTGCAACATCCCAGACGTAAGGACACTGAACGCCTGGAATGCAATCCAATCCGATTGACCTTTGATTTCATCCAAGTCCAGGTGGATCATTCCGATCTTTTGAGCACACTCAAACTCAACCAGCAACACCTGCTTTTTTGTGCACCAGTACATGAACTGTGCTTCAGTCAGCTGCAGCTTGGGCTGCATCTCTTTAAGTTGGTGTGATATATCCTCAGCTGATCCGCTTGAAACAACCTGGATGCTTTTTATCGTAGCTTTTACACGAATATCCCTTTCAGCATTGTTTCGAAGGAAATACAGGTTGTCGCCCAGCAATAAAGGCATACCCGAGGTATCTGCTGATTTACTCTCTTTGATAACCATGCTTTTTACTCCGCTAAGGATCTTCTCAAGCTCGCCTGCATCTGCATCTAAAATAACAAGATAATTCATGGAACCAGTCCTCTGATCAATGTGTTGTTGCTTGCATCCAATATATAAAAAATACTCCCCGGGCACATCCATCGGCCGAGGAGTTATTGATTATGCTTTAGATTGAATTTTATACTTATACTAAAGGAGTTACATCCTTATACCAAAGTATTAGGTCGACTCAAATTGAGACTAGTTTATGTTTAATGGCGAATGCGATCGCCTCTGACCGGCTGGATACCTGCAGCTTGGAGAGGATGTTGCTGATGTGGGCTTTAACGGTCGCCAGGGTGATTACCAGCGCATCAGCGATCTGCTGGTTGCTGTAGCCTTTAACCACCAGCGCCAACACTTCATGCTCGCGCTCCGTTAGGTCGAAGTTGGCGTGCGGCGCAGGTCGAGTAGCCTGGACCAGCACCCGGGCGGCTTCAGGAGAAAGGGTCGACCTGCCTGAGGTTGCATCGCGGATGGCCTTCGCCAGCTCATCTGAAGTGACATTTTTGATCAAATAGCTGATCGCCCCAGCGGCCAGAACGCCCTGTACCAGCTGCTCATCCTCGAAGCTGGTCATGGCGATGATCTTGATCTCCGGGTGTTCTGCTAGGATCGCCTTTGTGGCTGCAATGCCGTCCATCTCCGGCATCATCAAGTCCATCAAGATCACGTCTGGAGTTTTGTGCTGGCAGGCCATGATCGCCTCCCGCCCATTACTTGCTTCAGCGACCAGCTCCAGGTCATCATAGGCGCGGAGAAAGGTAGCCAGGCCGCTGCGGACCACATTGTGGTCATCGACCAACATCACGCGGATGATATGTGTGTCACACAGGTCATTCATTGTTGATTACCCTCCGGGTTAAGCTTCCAGCTAAGAGTCACAGATGTCCCCTGGCTTACCACACTTTCAATTTTAAGAATGGCGCCGATCGAATTAGCCCTTTCGCGCATAATGGCGATTCCCAGGTGTTCTGCTGTGATCGCGCCTGGATCAAAGCCAAGCCCATCATCCTTGATCAACAAGTTCAGCTGCCATGGCTGACACTCCAAGCGCATGCTAACCTGACGGGCTCCGGCATGTTTGGCGATGTTATTCATCGCTTCCTGAGCCACACGGTAGAACACCAGCTTAACCTCATGGGTCAGCTTGCAATCCCCCTGGATATCCAACGCAACTGGAACCCGAACCCGGCCGATAAATGCATCCGCCAGCTGGGTGAGCAGGGTTCTGATATCTGCACGTTCCAAAGATTCAGGGCGCATCTCTAAGAGCATTGTACGCATCTCAGCCAGGGCACCGCGCGTGAGCTGGCGCAGTTCCTCCAGGTTTTTCATGCCTTCTTCAGGGTCGCGCTTCCAAATGCGGGGGAGCACATCAGCAATAAGATTGGCAGAGAATAGGGTTTGGGTGACGGCATCATGCAGCTCGCGCGCCAGGCGGCTGCGTTCAGCCGTGATGGCTGCCTGTTCCGCTTGTTCATACAAACGGGCATTTTCAACCGCCACGCCAATCTGCTGCCCAACAGTTTTCAAGAGCGCGATCTGCTCCGGAGGATAGGTTCGGCTCTGGTTCGTGCTGAGATTAAGCGATCCAACAAAGCGTCCTTTGGCCATCAGTGGAATCGCAATCACTTGCTCGACTCCTAGGGTCACCAATCTCTGTTTAACTGTGCCATCCGTCGGCAATTCCTCGAGAGTCCAGATCACTGGCTCGCCGCGGCGGCCAGCCACGCCAGCAGCACTGTGTTTCAGGGGTAGCTTTTCGCCCAGGTCAGCATAGGTAGATGGCATTCCACGGAGTGCCATCACCCGTAGATAAGCTTTCTCCACCTCTGTTCCGTTATTCACTGCCCTGTCATCGCCACTCTCAACTCGATAAGCAATGCCATACTCCATCCCAGTCAGGTCCATAATTCGGTCCAGAGCGTCCGACATGATCTCGTTGAGATTGAGCGAGCTGCTCACCTGGACCGCAATGGCGTTGAGGGTAGCTAATTCTTTGGTTCGGGCAGTAACTTTTTTCTCAAGCGAGGAATATGAGTCATCTAATTCAACCGACATCGTGTTGAACTGGTCGGCCAGTGTCTCAATTTCATCCCCCGTGTTCACCTCGATGCGGTGCTTAAAGTCACCTGCAGTCACCTGCTCGGACGCATGGATCAGCTCCTGGATCGGGTTGGTGATGTGCCTGACCCCATAAGCAGTCACCAACATCGGCACGATCACACCCAGTGCCAGCAGGCCATACAGAAGATACCGGTAGGGTAGCGTTGGACGCATAATCTCGGACCAGCTCTCCTCTTTTATGACATTCCATTGCACATAATTCCCTGCATAAGGGTAAAAAGGAGCATAGGAGACCAGCAAGTCCTCGGCTCCTTTGCGGAACCGCCCACTCATACTCTGCCCTTGAAGAAGCTGTTGGATGTACGCTTCTCCTGATAAATCCTTACCCATTTCGGATGGATCCGTGGAGAATATGATGTGTTGGTTCCCATCTACGATGTATATATTCGCATCCAAAGCGTTTTTGGAATATGCATTGCTAAATGATTCATAAAAGGTATTTTGAGTGGCCGGGAAGATCGTAAAGCAATAATAATCCGCGCCGATAAATTCGCCCTGTGATCCATTCATTGAGGCAGATATACAAAGGATTTCCTTCCCGCTCGGCTCAATGGTCCTGAGATTGCTATATGCAGCTTTGCCTGGATGATCAACCATATAGCGAAACTGGGCATCTGACCAATCCTGGCCTAGAACTTCAGGCTGGTCGGGGTATGTTTTTACAACCTTTCCCTGCGCATCCACAAAATAGATACCGCCATCAAAAATATCTATACCTTCAGCATGGTCAATGATATTCTGAGCTCTGTCCTCCAGTGGCGCTCCTCTTTGAGTATCAACTTGCAGGATGATCTTGACGATAAGGGGATTGGTGATGTCGAAGAATGCCTGGAAGAGAGGTGGGGTTTTCGATTGGACAATCCCCCAATCTTGCTTAATCGCCAGGTCTCCGATCACCTTCTGGTATGAATAGAAAGTGAACCAGGCTACCGCAGAAAGGATGATCACTGTTGGCACGAATGACCAGCCGATAATTTTAATCCGCAGGCTTTTCCACCAGTGTGTTTTCATATGGATCCCTTTCCAGTCAATAAAAATGAGAAAGGAAGGTGTGAGGTTAAGCCAATATCGATGAAGATCGTTAATTAATAATAGCACAAATTGGAGTTCAGGCAACTTTATAATTCTTCCCCTGCTCTGCCTGGTTTTCCTAACCATAATTTTGTCCGATCGGTGAATAATGATTGAGGGATTTCTAGTATTGTTTATTGTAAACCTGACCCTGGTAGCTTACAGACAGCCATGAATAAGCCATCAAGTTGCCATCTTATTCGTGATACTCCTGACCGACTTCCATGCTGCTAGCGGAAATGAGCTCCAGGCCCAAATCGCGCAGATGGGAGATAATGCCATATAAAGCAGCTTGATCGGTTACAAAGCCAGTAAGAATGGTCTCATTACCATTGAGGTTCAGAATGGTTAAATTATCAAACCAGCCTGACCATTGCTGGTCAATTCTACCTTTTAGATGGATTTCTATTTGTTGCATTGTATGCTTTCCGTGAATCACACGATATGAATTCTTGGATGGGTGCTGAGCGTATCACACAGTGCGCCCAGCACCCATTAGTATAGTAGCAGATCTACGCCCTTGGCTTCCGATATTTAATAGTGCGGAAGATCGCCCATCCTGCCATGCCGATGAAACCGATTACCATCAACCAGCCGAACCAGTCACCCAGGCTCCCAAACAGGGTTTGAATATGATGAATGGGAACTTGAGCTACCATCACGCGGTCATTGGTATTGTAATAATCCAAAGAAGCCAGGGTACGGCCATACGGATCGGTGGCAAGTGACACACCTTCCATCGCCGAGCGCACCAGTGAAAATCCATTCTCAACTGCCCTGAAAGCAGCCAGCCGAAAATGCCAGAAACTGTTCTCTGGACCATCAGCGGCAGGAACCAGCATGATATCGACACCTTTACGCCCAGCTTGTTTTATGATTCCCGGATTATCCAGATCACCACACAAGACTCCCGAAAGCCTGCCATAAGGAGTGTCAACAGCCTGCAGCTCCACCTGGCTTAGGTCTACTCCCAGGTTGTAAGCATATTTATAATGATCCAGGACGATCTCTCCTGATGGACCAACGATGATCATGTATATGCCAGCCCGATCTGTATCCATCAGTATCTTCCCAAAGGCGATATAAATACTCTCTGTCCTGGCTATTTGCTTGATCTGAGCAATCAACGGATCCAGGTCTTCCTTGATGCCCACAAAGGCAGTCTCCGGCAGCACGACAATCTGAGCGCCAGCCTGGGCTTCATGGTTGATAGCCGTCAGGTTGGGTGCATAACTATCCGTGGTTCGTTTGCGGAATGTCGCAAGATCGGATTTATAAAGCTCAGGTAAAGTTTCCAGAGCGTTTTCTGCTGTTTCTGCTCCAGCACTTAGCGCATGAATTCGCACTGTGCCAACCTGTGGCTCAAAGAAGCGGGTGCGGATGGTTCCAAAGAGCAGGATGACCAGCAGGAAGGCAGTGTAAATGATGGTCCCGTTGCGGATGACTGGCCAGTCGAACTTCCGCTCCCAGGCCCAATTAACCGTCGAGGCGAACCAGGTGGTGAGAAAGGTTAACCCCCACAGTCCGGTCATCGAGATCATTTGCATGAGGATGATATTACCTGATTGGCTGTAAGCTGCGGAACCGCTGCTGCCGAAGGGAAATTTATTCAACAACAAGAATTCATAGCCCGTCATAAGCAATGGGAAGACAAGTGTTGTGCTGAATCCAGCCAAACCATGCTGTGGTAACCTGCCCACCAGGATCCGATCAATCAGGTAAATTAATGCGTAGCTTAGTCCTAATATCACTCCAAAAATCAGGGGAGGAATGGCACCAGGACCAGCTCCCCCCATATAGGCGATTGAGCAGGCGATACTCAACCCCACTGCCATCAGCAAGTACCCCCAGAGTTTTCTTTGCGATCGCATGAAGCGGATTAAGAATACGGGTGCCAACCAACCTGCCAACGATAATGGCCAATTCCCGGCCAGAAAGACCATCAACACACAGCCGAGGACCAACCAGAGCAATGACCAGCGATCAGATTTTGGATAGGGTGTGGAAATTTGGTTGTTCATGAGAATACTCCTCTTGATATAAAATTCCTTGGTTACGCAGCGACCCGGGCTTTACCTCATAACCACTCCTGCCTCTCCTGATCATAAAGAGGAGAGGCAGGGAACGAAATTAGGATAGCTTCTTTAGGGTGGTGGACACCATCTTTAGCACAATACTGATGGCGATACCAAAACCAAGTGCAATGCCCAGCAAGCTGATTAGCAGGCGCAATAGTTCATCATTGGCAGCTACTGTTCCATATGCCATCATTACCCAGAATGCGGCATAGGACAGCCCACCCATGATCAACCCCACACCAATCCACATCGCTTTGACGCCAGTGACGAACTTGCTGGCTTTACTGGGCAGGATGCTGATCGGAAATGCACCCAGGACGGCAGTGTGTACCCCATTGAGGATAAACAGCAAAGAACCGCAGGCTGCGAATGTAAACCAGGCGAGCGGAATGCTCACAGGATTGACGGTTTTCCAGGCCACAGAAAAATACAGCGCGAATAGAAAGGCAATCACGATAATCCCCATCCCAAGCACTTCGAGATAGTTCATTACTTTATGAAACGCCTTATGTGATCCTGGCAACCCATCGATATAACGATCGGTCTCTGACTTCAATTCATTGCGTGTCTCCCTCATTTTTACCTTCCTTCTTTTTTTGATTTGTGCTTTTAATTTAGCAGATAAGGGGATAGATTGTCATCTATCAAAAGGTAGATTCAGGGATATAAAAAGCGGTGTGCAGGATTTGAATATCTCTGCACACCGCCTGAAACTAACTCAGGGTTTATTACAATAGATTTAGCTGGCGGGCCTTTGCAACGGCCTGGGTGCGGCTGGTGCACCCCAGCTTCTCAATGATATGATGAACATGCGATTTTGCCGTGCCAACACCGATCACCAAGCGCCTGGCGATCTGCATGTTTGACAGGCCATCCGCAAGCAGCCGCAGGATCTCCAGCTCACGCTCACTTAATGGCTCAACCAGTGGTTGTGCGCCTGGTGCAGATTTTTCCGGCCCAAATGCTGCCAGGATGGAACTGATACATGCTTTGAGATGCGGGGCTTGAGACCTCAACCGCTCCAGCATCAGCTTCAACGCTTCACCTTTATCTACGAAGGTACGGATAAATCCCTCCGGCTGGGCGTTTTCCAATGCCTCCCGGACGAATCGTAAGGAATCCTCCTGAGATTCAGCTGCCAAGGCCTGTAGCAGCTGAACCTCGATGAGCCCAGAGCGACAGTCTTTTTGTAAGGCAACTTCATAAATCCCAGACAACCTTTTTGCTGCTTCTGCTTTTTCATCAAGGGCAAGGAGAATGCGAATTGGGGTCAGCCTAAAACAAGGAAAAAGAAAAGAAGAATCGGTAGGCGCAGTGACTCTTTCCGCCCAGTATTGCGCTGAGGGGAGATTTCCCTGTGCCAGGGCAATTTGAACATGGCAGGCTGCGATGCGGGTGCTGGCAAGAGCTGAAATATTGTGGCTATTCACCAGCTGGTCAGCTTTTTGTAGCGTGGCAAGAGCAGCCTGTGGCTGGCCATACGCTTGTTGAATGACCGCCAGGGTGCGGTAAGCATCATTCTGTAGCAGCGGGTTCCCCGTTTGCAAGCTTTGTTCAACCCCAACCTGAGCCTCGGTGAGGGCCTGGTCCAGTTGGTTCCACTCGTAGTACAGGGTGGCTAATTCGATGTGGGCAGACGAAACCGTCGGAGATGGCCCGCCAAGTTGAATGACCTTCTGGCACAGCTCCATGGCATGGTGAAGCCGCCCAAACACGGCCTGGATCATTGCCAGGTAAGTAAGGCCGATCATGCGGGCGTACTGGTTACCAGATTGCTGGGCAGCCCGGTCAACTTCCAGGAAGATTTGTTCGGATGCCCTGAAATTTCCATCATTCCAGTGCGCCAGGCCCAGGGTAAGCGCTGCCAGGCCCTTGGAAAGCGTATCCGCCTGGTCGAGGATCGTTAATGCCCGTGTGGCATATTCAATTGCCCGCGGATTATCCCCCGAGACGCGCAAGTGGTAGGCCCTGGCGACTAAGATGGGACCCAAGAGCGCCTGGTCGTTACTGGCCAGCACCTCCGCCTGCTGTAAGTACGCGTTCGCAGCCTCCAGCTGCCCCGTGAGGGTCAATGCCCAGCCATAATTCTGACATAGACCAGGATACTGATAGATCACCTCGTCTGGAACGCGCTTCAGCCAGCCGATCAAGGTCATTAATTCGCCCTGCCCCAGCATAGATTCAACACAATCCTGTATGAGCATGGCTGACATTTCCCAATCTTTAGCTGATAAGGCATGCTGGATAGCTTCAGGCAGATAACCCTGTTGACCAAACCATTGGCTGGCGCTCCTGTGGAGCTCAATTTCAGAGATTGAGCTGGAAGCATGCAAACGCTGTTTTAGCAAATCAGCAAATAACAGGTGATAGCGATACCAGCTACGGGTTTGGTCTAACGGGACGATGAACAGGTTGGTGTGTTCCAGGTTTCCGAGCAGGTCCCCGCTGCCTGGCTGCCCTACTACAGCGTCACATAACGGGCCTGATAACCTGCTCAGGATTGAGGTCTTCAACAGGAAGTCTTGAATATGGGATGGCTGCCGGGTGAATACCTCTTCGATCAGGTAGTCCAGCACATAATGGCTGCTGCCGGTGAATGCCCGGATGAATCCCGACAGGTCATCCTGACCCAGCATGGATAAGATCGCCAGCTGTAGACCAGCAATCCAACCCTCAGTACGTTGTTCCAGGGCTGAGACGTCAGTTGATGACAGATTCAAGCCCATCACCCGATTGAGTAATGTAACACACTCATCCGGTGAAAAACGCAGGTCATTCTGACGCACCTCGACCATCTGACCACGCGCCCGCAAGCGTGCCAGGGGCAACGGTGGGTCTTCACGCGTGATGATCACCAGATGCATAAGGGCAGGTTGGTGCTCTACCAAAAAACACAGCTGTTGATGGATGGGTAAGCTATTAATGACATGATAATCATCCAGCACCAGGATAAATGGCTGGTTGACAATGGAGATTTCGTTGATCAGGGATGTCAGAACCACCTCAGCAGGTAGCGGCTGAGGAGATTGGAGCAGCGCAGCAGTGCTTTTTCCAAGGCGAGGATCAACCTGTTGCAAAGCAGCAATCAGATATGAAATGAACCGGACGGGATCATTATCGCCACCATCCAATGAAAACCAGGCTGCTTTGGCTGGTTGGCTGTGGATCCATTCAGCCACCAGTGTGGTTTTACCATAGCCTGCCGGCGCCGAGGCTAAAACCAAATTTTTGTTTTGTTGCCAGGCATCATCCAGGAGCTGATTCAGCGGATGTCGTTCAACCAGATTCTTACGCGTTATGGGGATATTGAGTTTGGTCGCTAACAGGCTCGATGGCATATCAGCCTCACTTGTCAACCCTTGGGTAACCCCACAATTAGTGAATACCTTAGCTATAGTATAGCAAAAATCTTAACGAATTTGTACTCCTCCCTGCACGATTGATAGTTGGCAATCAGGCCAACCATGTTAGCTTAACGGGTCTACTGCTGTTGAAATATGAGTATGAAAATCAGCAGCCTGATGATAACTGCAAACGGTACCTTTGATTATTGCTCCCCTTGTTTCTTTTCGATTTCTCGCTGTTCCTTCTGCCTCTTAATGCGGTCTTTTTCCTGCTCTGTGTCCAACTCTTCTCGTGCCGCCCGTTGAGGTTCTCCCTGTTGGTTTTGCTCACGTTCCAGTCGCAACTGAACCTGCTGGCGTTGCTTACGTTCTGCTTCCTGCTGCTTTTCCAGCTGTAGACGTTCCTGCTGGCGTTTTTTCCGTTCTTCTTCCTGCTGTTGCTCTAACTGTTGGCGCTGTTGCTGGCGCTGCAATTGTTCTTCAGCTTGCTTTTTCTCGAGCTCACGCTCTTGGCGGTGTTTCAGGTCAAGCTGATCCTTATCGGATGATTTATCATCAGGTGTCATCATGGGTTCCTCTACCAACAAGTATAGCCTAAATTACGATCTTCAAATAATTTATCATTATCAGATAACTACGTTCGTCTTGTTTATTAACGACAAATCCATCGCTGGATGACAGTATGGGATGGCATCGGTTGAATATGATTTCTCCTGCTCATCCTTGTCGTAAAGATGCTCAGCTGCGTAATGGCGATCGTGGAAGATTCATCAGGGGATCACCGCACGGGATTTTATTGAATTGAATAGTTGAATGAATATTGCGTGGTGAGAAATTATTCTGTATACTGAATGTAATTAATGCGCTGCCAGCGCCATATCCGCTCATATCCGTTAATCAGTACGGTTCTTTCGGTTCGTAATACAAGACTTCAATGGGGTAAAACATGATCATGCGAATGAAATTATCGTGTGTTGCACTCGTCTTTATTTGTTTTGCTACCGCATGTGAGCCACTTCAAACACCTGCGGCTACACCTGCCTCATCAAGCACCTTGATCATACCGCCCACGCGCGAACCGACATCGACCATACTTCCCACCCAGACCCTCGTTTTTCTCCCTGAACCAACCAGCACTGCCACGCCACAGCCTCAGGAGATACCATTTTTCCAGCGCGTAACTTCACTGACCGATCATCCACTGAACCCTTACATGGATTTGCAAGTGCGTGCCCTGGCGGAAGGTTCTTTATGGATCATCACTAACCAATCAGTCCTGCGTTGGTACGACCAGAAATGGGAGGAAATACTATCAGAAAGTAAGGATTTCCTTGCTGCAGTGGATGATAGCGGCCGCTTATGGGTTTTACGTCAAGACATGAGCAAGATTGATGCCTGGCAAGCTGGGAAGTGGATGACCTATGGCGCTGAAAGCGGTTGGACGGATCCGGTTAGTTCACCGACGAACTGGTGGGCACCTATACCCTGGAGTTTGTATAACGATGCTGAAGGCACCCTTTGGGCACCGATGGCTAGAGACGTCAGGGCATTTGATGGTAATAGATGGACTGTTTACTCCCTGACAGATATGGGGTTTGCACAGCCAGATATGGAAGACATCAGTATCGTTCATAGCCTCGCCACGGCTAAAGCTGGTGCAGAAGTGTGGGTAGGCGAGTGCTATTATTCAGGACCAGGCCCAATGGGTGGCGGTGGGGTGCGCTGGTTCGATGGAAAAATCTGGCAAGCAGGGAATATCCCAGATGGCGCCACGTGCGTCTCTACTTTACAAGAGGACCTTGCTGAGAACGTTTGGCTTGGATCTTACGGAAGTATCTGGCGCTTCGAACACACCACACAATCTTGGACTGAATATCGCCTGCCAAAAGAGTTGCTATTCGATTACAACTTCGCTTACCCTCAACAACTCATCATCGACCGGGTCGGTGATGTGTGGGTGATTATGCAAATGTGTGGCGGGGCAAGCTGCAGCGGTCTATCTAATCTTTACCGGGTGCACAATGGGGAATGGTCGTTGGTCATTGATGCACAGTCGTGGTCCTCGCAGAAAATGCAACTGGCACTGGATAGTGGAGGACAGGGTTGGCTTTTTGGAGATGGAAATGTATTTCAGCTTGAAGGAGGATCCGCAATACCTGTTGCTTCCATTGAGACGCGTGGCATTGGCGTCGATCCTGACGGTAGGGTATGGGTAATCGCACAGATCGGAAATGACCTCGCTCTGTTGTTCTTAAATCCTCAGGGGGAGGAGTGACGATCTGCCGACAAAGTTTATTACTGTAAACACCGCAGATTTTCGCAATATAGCCCCAGTATGGGTTTAGCTGGCTGCATCAGCTCGGTTGGACGATCAAGGCGTGGCCTGGATGCATAAGTCTCCACGAAGGTCCATTCGGATTCAGCTTTGCAATCCTCGCTTATCAACGACTGCAAACTCCTTATGACATTCGGGAGTACATGCGGGATCATATTAGACTGAGCACAAGATAACGCCCAACTATATCATCTGGGAAGTGGCCTGCTGTATGTCTGACTCCACAGTAGTGCAGGTGTTTTACCTTAATCTTCTCTACTAATCGACTTGAGAGTTTTCGTATCCGTGTCATCTTCAATATCTATAAATACTATGCATAATAGCTGACATATAGAATATCAGTCGATCTTATACTTCTCGCTTTATGATATTTGGCGAACTCCCCACTTTTTGGATTGGAAAATCATGTCGTGTCCGACCTGAGGACCTGATTCAATATATTGAAACCAATAAATATAAGATGAATCAATATTTTGAGTAAAAGTGTAAACCAACCCACAGCCCTTTCTTCATAATTTCACTCAGAAAGGGCTGTGGTACGAAGTGACAGGTACATACCAAGATTTGATTAGGAAAGGATATTTCAATTTTTGTATTAAGCTTTTTTCTTTATGATTCGATTCTATTCCGAACCTGATTTCATTGCTATCATGTCCTTTATGCTTACTGTTACCTATCAACCTCGATACGCTCCACAAGAACCTGCGAGCCATTGCAATCAGGTACATTGCTGAGAAGTGTGCCATAAAGATGCACGACCTTACCACTGTCGCGCAGTTCTACAATCTGGGATTCGATTACTGGATCTCTAGAATCGATGCCAAAATAAATGACCTGCCCCAGATCCTGCCGCTCGAAGCAATCATCATACTCCGCGCCTGGTGCGTTGCTCTTGATGACGCCCCACCAATCTGCTAACTCTTCAGTAGTACCGGGTGGCATGTAACCGCCCGAGGCATTTCCTCCTGAACCGCCACCACCTGCTTCTGTGGTTACCTCAAGGGTTGTAGTAGGTGTTGGTCTATTTTCCACTGCAGGACCGCACTCTCCTCGGTAATAGGCCCACTCGTCGCAGCTGCTGCCATCCGGAAAAATACATACTCCGCTTTGGCTACCATCGGCTGCCGTTTGAATCTCAAGTTCGTTGCCGTTTTGCTCGCAATAGACCGAAGCAGGATTCGGCATATTCACCTGAGGCATGTCCGTCGCTGTAGGTGCAGGTATCTGGACCTGCGGCGCCGTGCAGGCTGCCAGTGCTAACAAAATGATTGTGAATGAACAGATTCTTTTCATTTTTTCCTTCTTTCTGTTGTTTCAGGTTTGGTGTAACTTGTCTTTTAGCTAATGCTGCACACTGATGACGACATTTCCCTTTTTGTGTCCTTTTTCGACATACCTGTGCGCCTCAACCATCTGGTCCAACGGATAGAGTCTATCAATGACCGGTTTTATCTTTCCCGCTTCAATCAGCTCTTTGACAGAAATTAAATCTTCAATATATAACTTTGGTGTCCCCTCATCGACTGATATGTATTTCCCGGCTGGGGTTAGCGCTTTTTTATACTGTAGTTTTGAGCTATATCTTTTTCCAACGGCATCAAAGATAAAATCATAAGATTCTCCTCTATTCGTAAAATCCTCTTTTGTGTAATCAATTACCTTATCGGCTCCCAGAGATTTCACGAATTCTAAATTTGTGGTACTGCATACCCCGGTAACTTCCGCCCCAAAGTACCTGGCAAGCTGTACCGCAAAAGTACCTACCCCTCCAGAAGCTCCATAGATGAGAACTTTTTGTCCTTTCAGGATATTTCCTTTCTTCTTGAGAAAATTCAATGCTAAAGTTCCTCGGGAAGGAACAGCAGCAGCTTCCTCATAGGTTACATTGGACGGTTTTAATGCCATAATACTGTCTTGTGGCATGCACACTCCGTCTTCTGGCAGACAAGCGTACTCGGCATAAGCACCAAAACGCTTGCCGGTAAGTGCAAAAATTTGGTCACCTTTTTTAAATCGTTTTACATCTTTGCCTATTGCATAAATTTCTCCGGCTAACTCTAACCCTAGTACAGGTTTTCTTGGTCTTCTGAAACCAATAAATATGCGCATGGGGATCCATAGCAAGATATTTACTTTACCACTTCGAACTATACAGTCAGAAACTGTCACTGCTGCTGCATGAATTTTTATCAATACTTCATTGTCCTTGGGAGTAGGTTTTTCCACCTCTTTGAGCTGAAGAACCTCCGGCGGTCCGTATTTTGTGCATACAATTGCTTTCATTTTTGTACCTTTCCTTTTTACTTGATAGTACTCATTTTTATTTCTGACCATCAGCTAGGGTTGGTTTCTGATCCTTTACACCCTTAATCAAAAGCCACAAAGTTAGAGAGAGTTCCGCAATAAAACTAACCACCATACATGGGTACGATATTACTTCGTAGCCCGGCAAAAGGAAACGCTGAAAAACATATATCAAAAGACCAAAACCATCGGCAATCAACAGTATGCCCAAGATCTTAGGAAGAAAGCCCGACTTGAAAACTAGATAACCAAGAGGAAAGAGCCAGAAACCATAGGGTATCTGGGCGACAATATATCCATTTTTGTATAAATAGACAAATAATATCGCTAGCGCTTGTAGCTGATCTGGCTGGAATACTTTCAAATAGTCAGCTCCGCTCAAAAGCAACAGGCTGGCAAATAGATAAAGCATACCAAAACACCATATAGCAAACCCACCCAAGTTTAATAACAGGAACAGTAAAGCTATGTTTTTGTCCACCGGTTTTAATAACACGTACAAATACCAGGCCGCCATAAGAAAAAACACAACTGAGAATAGACTGATTACAAATCCGATACGAAATAGCGATTCATGAGCCATTATGTGATTGACCGTTACTGGGGCATCCACGGATACAAAGCGACCAAACTCATTTCCAATGATCGAAGTTACAATATACATGAAATAGAGGATACCTGCGATTCTTGCGGTCTTATTGATTGAATTCATTTTTTATCACCTTTAAATAGTGAATAGCCCGACAGGCCTATGCCTACCAGATATAGAACGCTCTGAAGGACATTCACTTGCCATCTCACATTTCCGACTTCTGCGGAAGCGATGAAGGCCATCACTTCCACGAAGCCGATCACGAACAGCAATACCCAGAAAGCCCATTTTTGGCTGGCGATCAGGCTTTTTCGGATGATCAACCACACCAGCACCGAGAGACCCACCGAGCAAGAGTTGTACAGGATCGTCAGAGCATTGAGCGATGCAATGACCTTGGCATCCAGGCTGGCGATTTCAGATTTATCAAACACCATCACCAAAAGTGGAGAGTTTGCGTTGAAAATGACGACACTGGACAATATCGCGGCGGCAAGAAGAAAATTGATACCGCTCCAGATTGAGAGAACTATCGAACCTCTTTTTAGCATTTTGCTTTCTCCTTATGATGTGTGGTCTCCGCTATTTAAGGTCTATTCCACAAGCTTTATCATTGTGCGTAACGGTGAGAGGGAGGGCTGAAGATCCTCCCTCTCCCCTATAGTGCAGATCTATGCCACGCTCAACAGCTCGTTCGTTTCTGATTTCCCATACTTTGAAGCAATTACAGACGGATTGAATCCCTTAACGATCAGCCAAACTGCCAGAACCATTTCCTGCAGAAAAATAGGAGCCGCCAGGGGAATGTAGCTGGTAATCCGGTTTCCGCTGAACAAGGCCAACACGCAAGCCACCATCATCAGGATGATCGCGACGATACCAAAGCCCGACAGCCATCGGGGAATGAGCCGTGATTGGAAGAACAGGTAGTAGTACATAAATGCACCCAGGCAGAAGGCGAACACCGCCACCAGCGCGGCGTTGTCGCGTACGCTCACCAACAAATTGCCGATAGCCTGAAGCGACGTACGATCGGCAGCTCCCGCTGTTGTGAACTGCTGGCCGAGTGTCAGCAAAGACTGCAGACTCACGAGGCCGACCACGTAAAAGGCTGTCTCAATTGTCCTGAAGACGACAGATCCGATGGCCAGACCCGCATTCCGCTCCTTCAAGACCGTATACATCACGACGGCTGTGCCAGCACATGCGAAGTACCCGATGAGCATGAGCAGCACTCCTGCAGCCACCTGGTTCGTAGGCGCAGATAACGGAGTGAGGTTATCCGCACCAGTGAGGTCAGGTACGAGCGACGAGGCTAGCATGGGCGCGACAGTTGCAATGATGAAAATCACGCCTGTAAACACGGCAATCTTTCGAGTTGAATTCATTTTGTATCTCCTTTTTCACTGTGCTCAAATAGGTTCAACTACTGGTTTCCACTTCCAGGCAAACCAGATAATTAGCAACATACACGCCACTTCCACTGTTGCAAAAAACACATAATAAGGACCGTGTCCGCCAGTTACAACACCAAAAATATTTATTGCAGCAATAATGCTGGTTACCCAGCGGATTATTTTATAGTTCAATACCCAGGACAGGATAACCATCGCAATCGCAGTTTCCATTATTATTGCGCCTAGCACCAAACCTCCCGAAGGCAATGGAGCTCCGCCCATTACTTCGCGGATCGCGGATGTGGGATCCATTAAAGAAAGAATATCCGCATAAGCCATATTGAGTAATACAAATATCCATAACAATGAAAGTTTTATTTTTGGATCTAATCCGGTGGTAGATTTGATTGTCTTCATTTATTTCTCCTTGTTTTTTAAAGATATGGATGGGTTCCATTAATTTGGACTTGAATAAAATTGTGGTCGTCACCCGGTTACCGGGGGTTGAAATAGGCTGGAAATGTTTTCAAAGGCAAACTCCTTTCCAATGCGCTACTATCCATTTACGATTTGATGTCTGACCTATCAGCCTGGACTGTCTCGAGCGTTGTCGAGGGACCGTGTTCGAGAGGATTGACCGAAATTAACGGCAAACCTAAATCCCGCACTTTTTTCAGCAATCCATGCAACGCGGCTTGGTCAATTACCGGTCCAGTTAAAAGCGTATCGCCATTGTCCTCGAGTGTGATGGTCAGGCCTTCAAACCAGGCGGCCCACTTGCCATCAAGGTGTCCCTTGAGGCGAATTTCATAAATACCAGGCCCGTAATGATCTTTGGTTGATGCATGTGCCTTATACATTCTGCGCCTCTTGATTTTTTTATGTATGAATCTCCACTCATTGCATTCACTCTTATCTTCGCAAAATATATCAATCAATATGGGGAGATGTATTCCCCATGTGTGGGGATTTATGTAGGGATGTATATGGGGATATGTGGGAGAGGATGCCAGGGAATCAAAAGCCCTGCCAGGCCAGTATTAAAATGCTGGTTTATCTGGCAGGGCTGTGTGAAGCCTGATGGGATAATGCTTTAGCGTGGCTAAATCAAATGCAGCTCTTCGGCTCGTTTAACTGCTTCTTGGCGATTATTGACGTTGAGTTTACTGTAGATACTCTTGGTATGCGTGCGGACAGTGCTCACGGCTATCACGAGTTCACGGGCAATCTCCGGCCCGGAAAGTTCGCTTTTTAATAATCGGAGAACTTCAAGCTCGCGCCGGCTTATTGGCTCGATTAGGGGTTGCGAAGCGGGGGCCGTGGGAAGAGAAGATTTGCCCGCACTCATGAATTGCTCTTCTTCAAATGCTGACAGTAGCTTGTCTGTGTAGATTGGCATGATCTCACGCGCAGAAGCTTCACGAAGCAGTCGGAGCATGCTTGAGCCTTCGTCAAGGAACATACGGATGTAGCCCTCCGGCTCTGCCAACATCAGAGCCTGTTTCAGCGGCTCGAGAGCGGCAGGGATGTCACTCTGCGCGGAATAAGCCATCGCCTGCAGTACCATGATTTCAATTACGCTTCCCTTCCCACCGCGTTCTTCTGCGGCTTTCAACAGGCGCTCCAACAGTCCCAGTATCGCAGAAATGGTACAATCTTCACGGTCATTCAGGTAGCGGGTTAGGAGCATTCTTGCCAGGGTGATGTGATCGAATTCGTGTAGGTAGCTAAGATCGTCTTCGACAGACAGTCCCTGCTCGCGCGCCCAGTCCAAGGCTTCACCCAACCGACCTTGGGCCAGCCACACCCGTACCTTCCGCGTCGCAATGGGACGTACATTCGGAGCAAAGGCACCATCGTATAGGCGCTCTGCCTGGCTGAGCAGGACGACTGCGTCGTCTAGATCGCCTTGGGCTACACGTATACGCGCCATCATTGCGCACCAGCGATACCGGTTTGGCGGTAGCCCACCAAGCTCACCAAGTGCCTCGCTTGTGAGTAGGAGCTTCATGGCGGCCTTTAGATCGTTATACTCGTACTGAAGGTTGCTCATACCCACGTACATATCTGCCGCTCCCCGCTGTACTGGCATGCCTGGCTCAGTTGCCCACTGCAACGCCTGCTTATAGGTGTTCATGGCCTCGCGGAGTCGACCTTGCGCAATCTGGATATCCGCCAGGACTCTGGCAGCGCCGATGGAGGCAGAGATATACCCAGCCTGTCGCACATGGACCATGCCATCGGCAGTCATCCGGCGGGCAGTTTCGAGATCCCCGCTTGTCCATGCGGCAAGCCCAAGCTGCGAGGCTGCCCCACCCAACATCAGATGGGCATCCGCAGGTGCGAGATCGAGCACCCTTCGGGCATTTTTCACAGCCTCAAGCATATCGCCCCGGACCAAAGCGTGCGCAGCACGGAGAAGGGCGATCATACCCGGCAGACGTTGAAATTCCTCCTGGTCGACAACGACCATCCCCGCCGTGTCGGCTGCCGTGTCCATCCACCTTTCGGCGTCCCTCAATCGAGCCTCAACAGCCTCAAGCTCTCCGCCACCAAATAATGCATAAGCATAGTCAACGCAGAGCACCGGCCTGAAGTGGACCAGCTCGTCGGGTAGCGCCTTTAGCCAGCCAAGCTCCGTGACCGTGGCTCCCTGTCTATTCCTGCGCATTTCTGGCACTGCCAGTTCGACCAGGGTCGCCGCTCGCTCGAAATCCTTTGCCGCCAGCGCGTGGCGGATCGCATCGGCCGCCGAACCATTGTGCTCGTACCACTCGCTCGCCCGTTGGTGCAGGCTGAATACTTGATCCGGCTTCTCGTCTAGTAAACGCGCTTGCAATACTTCAGCAAAGAGGGGATGATAGCGGTACCACTGGCGCTGGTCGTCGAGTGGAATGATAAACAGGTTGCCACGCTCGAGTGTTTCCAACATTCCTTTGCCGTCTTCTCGACCTGTAACGGCATCACACAGAGAACCGCATAGCCGATCGAGAATGGCGGTTTTCAGTAAGAAGCTGTGAATACCTTCTGGCTGGGCCCGGAAGACCTCCTCAACCAAATAATCCAGCACAAACCGATGGCTGCCGGTGAAGGCCTGGATAAAACTGGCAATGTCTGACCGCCCCTGCATGGAGAGCGCTGCCAGTTGCAGGCCGGCGATCCAGCCTTCGGTGCGAGTTTCCAGGGCGGCGATATCTTCTGCCGAGAGATTCAGCCCCATTACCCGGTTGAGAAATTCAGCAGCCTCTTCGGGGGTAAAACGCAAGTCGGCGGCGCGCAGCTCGGTCAGTTGGCCCCGGGCGCGCAGCCGGGCCAGGGGCAGCTGGGGATCCTCACGGGTGGCGATGACCAGGTGCATCTGGGGCGGCAGGTGCTCGAGCAGAAAGGCGAGGGCATTGTCAACCGGTTTGGAATCAATGATGTGATAGTCGTCAAGAACGAAGATGAAGTTGTCTGGGATGGTGGCGATTTCATTGAGCAGGGCCGTCAGAATCGCTTCGGTGGATGGTGGCTGAGGGGATTGGAGCGCAGCCAACGCCCCTGCTCCAATATTTGCCGCAATCGTCTGCAAAGCCGCGACGAGGTAAGTCAGAAAGCGTGTGGGATCGTTATCCCCTTCGTCCAGTGATAGCCAGGCAACCGGTCGTGCGCAACCAGCAATCCATTCGCTTACTAGCGTGGTTTTTCCAAAACCGGCGGGAGCTGAGATGAGACTCAGCTTTTCATCTAATCCTAGATTAAGCCGTTGTATAAGGCGTGGGCGCGGGACAAGGTTTTTTCGGACAGGAGGAGTGAATAATTTTGTCGATAATAATTCAGGAGACATACCGCTCAATTATAGCAACGAACTAATCTACTTAATCAACAAGTCTCAGGCAATTGTCCAGTAAAATTCTTATTTGCTTATCATCGACAGGGGAATCTGATTGAAAATAAGGGTATTTATGCCATGCAATTGGGATTTTTATATATATTCCACCTGCTTAGAAACTATTCAGACTAAAAGAATATGTTACTAGAACCGTTCATTTTTATTACTATAGCAAGAGAAAAATACGGCTGTTCTGGATAACCAATTTTATGGAAATTACTCATACCATGAATCTGATGGGACGCAAACCCTCGCCCTCTACTATATCTAAAAAGATCAATGCATAAACGTGGGTAATCAAATCGACCTGGCGGTGCCGGCAGATTCGAACCCGCGCCTTCTTTAGCGCGATTACTCCGCCTAAGCTGTGTAGCATCCCTTTCAACCGACAGGCCTCGATCACTGTCATACTATTATTGATGTGCTGGAAAACCTGGAGGTTGTTATTCTTACGGGATGCTTTTGCAAAACCTTCAAGTGGGCATGGAATCAGTGCTGATTCTCAAAGCGAATCCTCACTCTGTTCCCAACTGCTAGGCTTACGAATTATTGGTTTTTCATAGACGAGTACATCAAATACTTGTCACTGTCCTCCTAGTCTATGTGGCATAGATGAAGACTATGCCTGATAATATTGATGCGGATTAATGCTGGGAAATTGAGTCACGAAACCCGGTCTCCGATTGTCGTGGAGACCGGTTATTTTTTTGATGAGATCAATAGATTGGCGCTTTTTGTCTTGGTCTCTCCGAATATTTATAATAAACTGGCAACATATGGCAATATTGGCAGTTCCATTTCCTAGATATTGGCGCCCCCAGGGCTATCTGACTTCAATCAATGGTATATACACATCTATAGTAAAATTATTCACATTCGTGCAATCAGGTACAAAGTAAATAAAATATTCTGCCCAGCCGAAATTGGGTGGACCAATCTTAGAGGAAATTTGTTTTCCATACACATTCCATTACTGCAAAAATTTCTTTCCTTGCTCCACGTCACCCTCACCACCACCCACTGTATGGCAGCTCCGGCATCTATCCAATCAGAGTCAGAACCCGCATCGACCATCCCTGCCGGCACAGATGCTGAGGCTGCGAACCTGAACACTCCCCAGCTGACCCACGCGGGTGAAGGTAATATTGGGGATGTCCTGGAAATGCCGGTTCCCCTTCATACCACCAATCTAGCCTTCCTGGGCAGCTCACAAAACTGCTGGCAAGGTATCTACGGAGGATAAGCCTATGCGATTGATCCAGCGTAGCTTTTTGACTATCGTCTTATTCATCACCCTTTTTCTCTCTGGTTCACCCCAAACCTCCCAGGCGCAGTCGACAGTTTTAAGCCCGGGAATATATGCAGGTAGGTTTCAATTTACTTCTAAAGATCTCCTGGATGATTGGGCGCAGGAAGATGACGTCGAGGTAAAAACTGAATACCATAGTTCAGTACAAATCAAGGGAAAACTCTCTTTCCAAATTGATACCGATGGGCAAACGATATCCAATGTCAGCATCCAATTAAGTCCAACTGTAGCTGACTATCATCACACATTATTCATCAACAAAATGGCTTGCGACGTTGTAATCGACTTGTATGCTAAGGCTTCAGGTACGCTAAAGCCTGTCACCTCCGGATCTGCAGGAAATATCATAATGGCAGATATTAATCTCTCCAATGTCTCGCCAGTCTTGTTTAATATCGCTGGAATTTCAAAAGATTGCAAAACCCTTGGTAATGAGAACTCTGCTGAAGAAGGTATGAACAAACATATCAGCTCGCTCAATCAACGCAAATCCATGCAATTTGTGATCACTCGAGCATCCGAGATGGCAATCAGTGGATTTATCCAAATCCCTGGATTGAATTATTTGCAACAGACCCCGCATGGCAGAATTCAACTATCAGGAACAGGTTACTTTAATGTGAAAAAAATCGGTCCTCCGATAGATCCATCCGAAGGAACTTCTACTTATCCTTTAGGCGAGTGGAGGGGAAAATGAAAGCGTTGAAGCCCAGCTGCGCGCTTATCGCCTGCCTGCTCGTAATCATCCTCAGCTCTTGTAGTAGTGCTCCTGAAACACCCGTCATAATGCCATCTGAATCCAGTGCCCTTCCTCAGGCGTCTCAGCCATCCGCCTCTCAAGCCCAAGAGTCACCCGCAACCTCTTCACCCGTCGCTACCACCACGCAGGACGCCCCACAGCCAGCAGCGAGCGAGATCCCCGACCCGTTGAACCGGCTGTTGGACCTGCGCGGAATCAGCTTCAGCCTGAGCGGAGCGCGCCCCGATGGCAGCACCCAATCCATCCGCGGAGAAATTGACGCAACAGGAAACATGCATCTCACCTATACCCAAACACCGGTCACAGTAGAAAGAGATCCTGCAGCAGGTACGGTTGTGCTGGAAGAAATCACCTACGAGGTTTACGTCATCAGTGGCAAAGCCTACATGCCCTCCACTGGTGATCCCAGCTGGGCGAATGTCCCAGCCGAGGAGGACTATCTTCCTACATTATCAAACCAGCTGCATGATTTGGAAGGCTTCAGCTTGTGGCTTGACCTTCTGCCCAAAGGTAGCCTCACCAGCGCGGGTAGTGAGCAGTCAGGCGGGTTTTCGGTGGATAAATATACTGTGAACGGCCTCATCGGTGACCAGGTTATCACTGGCGCTCTGTCGTATGACCAGGCTTCCCATGCGCTGGTGAAATCCGAGCTGCGCGTGCCGGCTGTGCTGGACAGTGACCCTGAGGCACCCGAGGCAGGTGAGATTGTCATCACTCTGTCAGCCAGTAAAGCCGATATCCCGCCAATCACCATCCCTTCTGATGGCCAGGCAGCCCCCCTGTCTACCGCCCTCACTGGTGCGCTGACTACCCCCACAGGTCAGGCACCCCTTTCCGATGAGCCGGTGGTAATTAACACGTTTACTATCTCCGATATGCCCTACCACCCGGGTGGAGCAGGTGGGGTTGTCTTAGCCCTGCCCGGGCAGCTGTGGACTGCCGACATGTTCTCAGGCCTGCAGCTGCTTGATCCGCAAACCGGTGCAGTAGTGCAGGCAGTCCCGCTGGAAGCAAGGCTTTATCATGACCTGAAAATGATCGATCAACGATTGTGGGTTTTGGCAACCAGGGGTGAAGACGAAAACCATGCCGATGTTCTTTACTTACTTGACCTGCCCAGCGGTGAGGTTGTAGAAACCATCCCGATTACAAATCTAGGTTCTTATGGATTTGAGCCTGCCCAGCTTGGCGTCTCTCCCGGTAAGGTGTGGGTGAATTCTGGCATCGTGGATACCGGGACGCTTGAATTTACTGCCTTACCAGATGGGCTACCCAGCGGCGCACGTTTTGCGTATGATGGCGCAAGCTGGATGTGGATCACCGGCAGCTGGTGCTATGCCTGTGAACATGACCTGTGGATTATGGATGCGGTGAACCCTCCGGCGCATAAAGACGGTCATAACTCTGGCGTCCTGGGCACCGGCACATTGGGTTCGCCTCTCGCTTTGGCTGGCGGTCGCATGTGGGTGCTCACCATATATTATGTTGGCAACAATCCGACCTATTACCTGGATGCATATGATCTGGCTAAAACCGATCGGCCAGCACTCCATATTGATGTAACCGATGAAATTGGCGATGCAAACCGGGAAAGACTACTGGTCACCGATGATCACATGCTCTGGATGGAAGTCAAAGGCAAGCTGTATTATTACGATAACCTTACCGGTGAAAAGAAAGGCGAGCTAACCCTGCCGGGTGAATATGTGGAAAGCATGAGCTTCGATGGAACCAGCCTGTGGGTATTAAGCTCCGACACCGGGCTGCACCAGGTCTACCTCCCCTGGCAGGATTGACCGGCTGAGAGCTCAGCTGCAGGCTGTTGATGAGTAACGTAAAAAGGCCGGATTGCCAATAACCCGTTTTCATGACTGCCGGCACATAACCGCGACGATCATGCTCAGCCATTGAATTGCTCTGATCATCGTGGCTGGGATGTTGGGTCATTCACTATCAATTTTAATGACTACTTATGCTCACTATATTCCAGGAACTCAGGATGAAGCAGCTCGTCTGATGGATGAAATTCTCACCCCAATCCCGATCGATATAAAATCTCTACAAACATAACGAAATTAATTAACCAATTCCAATCAGAACAGCCTTCCCATGTAAATGCTCGTAAAGTCAACGGCTAGCTCAATTCATTTGCTCTGCTCTAACAACCAGGTATACAAATTCTGATTTTCGAAGACAGTCAGGTAGATTTCATAGCTTGCATCGGGGTAGATGGTGAATTGGATAGTTTTGCTACCACAGGCTTTAAGGGCATCAACGAGCATCTGTTCAGCGTTGAGGGGAACTTCTGTTTCGTCTTCACCGTGAAAAGCCCATATAGGCATGTCTTTAAGGTCGCAAATATTTTCAGGAACTGCGAAAGGATAGCCCATATATCCACTAACAGGCGCGAGGGCAGCGAACACCTCTGGATGGGCAAGACCAAGCTCCCAAGTGCCATTGGCACCTTCAAGTATCCCGGAGAGGTAGATCTGCTTGGGATTTATATTGAAATCAGCCTGTAATTCTGCAAGAAGAGTGAGTAGTGCATCCATTACTTCAGGTTGTGACCAGTGTTGGTATTCTCCTGTATGTAGAGGTGAGGCGACGATGAAAGGAAATTCAAGCTGGTTATCCAATCGGGCAGCAATCGGTTTGATGCGCATCCAGTCCAGTTTGGTAACGTTAGGAAATGCATGCAGGAATAGGATCAGGGGCCAGGTTTGTTGTGGGTCCTTACCATACTCCCCGGGAAGGTAAAGCAGCAGCTCGAAATTGGTGGTTTCAGAGGTATAGGGGTGCTGACCTAGGCGGTCAACCGCTGTGGACAGTGGCTGAATGGGATCTTCCTCCGCAGGTTTGAATGCAACAAGGAAAGTATATTCAGTGGTTTCGCCACTGACCGTGAGGACATCATGGATGGTAAGGGTTACCGGCTCAGTGCTGGTGAGGACAACATTAGGAGCGCGCATATATAACTGCGTCCGGTCATGGACGAAATCGATGGTTCCAAAAGCGGCAATATCGACGGGTCGCCCTTCGATACTGAAGGTTTCGGTATAAGTTTCCCAAGTTTCATCGAGTTCTTCAGAGGTAGGGGCAGCAATAGACCCGATGACGTTGTAAGGATTACCTAATGTGACAGTACATAAGTCAATGCCATCCTTCTTTGTCCAGGGGAGGTCAAACAAGAAGGTGCTGTCCTCATTACCAGTGGTAACGAGTACACCATTGATGGAATCTCCAGGTTGGATCATGTCAATAGAGGTTGGTGTAGCTACTACATCTGGCACTTGAGTTGACTTGGCACAACCTGCCTGGATGGCAATCAAGAAAAGGACATACAACATCAACCGAAAAGGTTTACGAATCACAATCCCTCCTTGTGATTTGGGAATCCCCCAAATCATTCATCTAATAATACTATAGCACTTTTATGGGTCGATTACAACAGGTTGGGAAAACTAATATTTATTATGCCGATAGTTATTTGTTCACGAAATCGGTTATCAGGCTAATCTGGAGACCAATCTGTATCACGGACAATTTCTGGAGGTTATTAATGGCGCTAAAATGGCGCTAAAATATTTCTTAACATGTCCAATTATGTCTAAATATGAAGGACTATCGAGCGAACACCCCCATATATAGGCGCCCCCGGCGGGATTCGAACCGTCAATTTGCTTTATGAACCAGGGCTTGCCCTGGCTGCCTTCAGGCGGCACAACCGTCTGATCCGAAGTTCTAGAAACGACGTTCTTTAGCTTATATCTGGTATTCTATAGTCCACAGAATCCAATTTTAGGCGCTATATTTCTCCAACATGTCTTCTGAATCCACTGCGTAACACCCCATCTGCATCGCATCTGCATCGTTTTTGATAATTGCGAAGAACAATTATTACTAATTATCGAAGAGGGAAGGCAGCCTGTAGACCTGTCCAAAGGGGGAATAACACTTGAACCACTGTCAAGCGATCAGGTATTATTTGGCTATCGATTATATCCACTCCATCTTTGAGGGGCTAAATTTTTACAAAACTGCAACGAAATTAATGATGATCTAGTCCCGTAAATCCACAATTTCCATACTCTGTCGGGATATTACACCCAAACTGCCCACAGTACGAAGCAAGGAGAGGCGACCCGCATATGAGATTTAATTTATAAAAAAATGTGTAATTTACTTTTGGGAAACCTGGCAGGGCTCGAACGCTCAACCAATGGCTTAAAAAGGCGATGCCGAAAAAACTCATCTCCCAACCAATGTCCTGCTCTTTTTGCCCAGTCCATCGGACACAAAGCAAGGACGAATATTGGATTGGTTATTAGTTTCCAGTCAATACTTCTATATATTGCGAAGGCGTCCCGTGGATTTTCTTCACCTGCATGAAGATAACAATGGATAAAACTAGATAAAATTTTGTATTGCCGGGAAAGGACGTAGTAGAAGCACTTAAAATATTTATATCATTTTACGTTTCCAAAATACCCGTTGCCTTCCGAGAGAATTATGTAACCTACAAAACATCTTGCACCGCTTTATAAAGCAAGAATATGCAAATTACGACTGCGATCAGTGGGGACATAAATTGCCTGGTAACTTACTAATATAATGCCGCTTTGTTGAGATCAACATAATCAATAAAGCCACGCTTCACCTGCGAGTGAGAAAACCATTTATATACTTCTTTTCCGCATCCGCGTTTGACAAAAAGATTCCTTTTACCTATAATTAAAACAACCTAAAAGGCACAGCGGAAATCATCTCGGTAGGAAATTTCTCCTTTTCATATTTCGTTCCCTTGCCTTTTTCTTATAAACCGATCACTCTTCGATAACATCTTCACCTTAACGGTTTCAATTCAGTACATTTCCAGGCGATGCACGGCTGAGGTCCCTCCACCACAGCGCTCCTCGTGGGTGGATTAAAGTACCATACACCATGACTGCCTCTTATTCCTACACTCCCTATATCTGGCCGATGCTGGCTTCAGCATTGTTCTTTGCATTGCTGGGAATCTATAGCTACCGCCATAGGGCCGTTCCTTGCGCATTGTCCTTTACGGCTATGATGATCTTTCCGACCTTCTGGTCAATTGGGGCTGCCTTGATGCTGTCAGCCAATGATCTACCGACCCAGATCTTTTGGTTTAAATTCCTGAATTTATTCAAGATCCCGACCGCGACGGCTGAATTATGCTTTGTGCTTCAATATTGTGGGCTTGGCCGCTTTTTAACCCGCCGCAACCTGATCCTACTATCGATCCCTATTCTCCTTTCCACCATATTTATCTTAACCGATAACACATTTCACCTGATCTGGACTGATCTGCAATACAACGGCCGGATCGATCCGGTCCATACCAATGTGACCAACCTGCTCTTTGTTTATTTTTTCTGCTTGTTCTTGGTAGAAATCTTCGTCCTGGTGCGTTTTTTTATTAGATCACCCCAACAGCGCTGGCCTGTCGGCCTCATCCTTTTGGTCTTCATCATCTCACACGCCGTTTTTATCACCGATTACTTTCATGTCAATCCTTTTCAGCCGATGGATCCGGTGATCCTGTTCTGGAATGCTGGCGCAGCCATATACGCCCTGGCGATCTTCGTGTTCCGCATATTCGATCCCATTCCACTCGCGCGGGCAGTGGCGGTCAGGCAGATGCAGGATGGTATGCTCGTGGTCGATAGCGAGCATATCATTGTGTACTCCAATCCTGCGGCCGAAAAGATCTTAAGTGGTCATTCGATGCATTTAAAAGGGAAGGATTTCACCACTGTTGTGGATATTTTCCAAAAGGCGCGCGATCACCCAGGTGACCCGACTGCTGTCACCACCGAGATCAGCCTTGGAGACGAGCCAGATATCCGCGAGGTATCGCTCCGGATATCCTCCATCATGGATGATAACAACCAGGCACTTGGCTCCCTGGTGCTCCTCCACGACGTCACGGATGAGAAGCTTTCCCAGGCCCAGCTCATCGAACAGCAGCAGGTATTGGCTACCCTGCGTGAGCGTGAGCGGCTGGCCGGCGAGCTCCACGATAACGCCGGGCAACTGCTTGGCTACGTCAACCTGCAAGCCCAGGCGATTCGCAAGCTGGTCCACGATGGAGAAAATGAAAAAGCTGAAGCCCAGCTATCCCGCCTGGCAAGTGCTGCCCAGGAAGCCCACACCGACCTGCGTGAGTCGATCTCGAACCTGAAGGTGGGCTCGCTGGAAGCCTGGTCGTTCCTTGGGACTCTCCAGCAGCATCTTGCCAGTTACCAAAATATATATGCGATCAATACCGAGCTGGTCATCCCCGGTGGCCTGGATATCAATGCCTTAAAGCCAGGCACCAGCGTTCAGCTTTATCGGGTGATCCAGGAAGCCCTGACCAATGCCCGTAAGCATGGGCAAGCGCATCTAATCCGCATCACTTTTGAGCATCAGGACAACAGGATACGGATTGTCATCACCGATGATGGTGTGGGGTTCGACCATACTCAGGTAAAATCAGATACTGCGAAACATTACGGGATGGAATTTATGACTGCGCGTATACAGCAGATCGGCGGAAGCATGCAGATCGCTTCCCAACCCGGTTCAGGCACACAGGTCGTGCTTGACGCGCCCTATGAGTAAAGCGAGGTAAAGATGAAAGTACTACTTGCGGATGACCACCGCCTGCTCCTGGAAGGCTTACAGAATCTGCTGACGGCGCATGGGATCGAGGTAGTGGGCCTGGCTTATGATGGCAATGAAGCGGTCAGCTTGGCGCGCCAGCTAAAGCCCGACGTGGTCCTGATGGACATCCGCATGCCGCTCTGTGATGGTCTGTGTGCCACGAAACAGATCTGCGCCGAGATGCCTGAGATTAAGATCATTATCCTGACCACCTCAACCGAGGAGCAGGATCTGTTCGAGGCAATAAAAAGTGGCGCATGCGGTTACCTGTTAAAGAACATGGATGCTGATGAGCTGGTAGAATGCCTTAACCAGGCGCAGCAGGGTTTGCCACCCTTCTCGCCCGGCTTGGCGAATAAGATTCTCAGCGAATTTACCCGCCTCGGGGCGGATAAGATCGCCGCAGAAGACGCGCTTAAGGCACAATCCGAAGTTGACCTGACGCCCCGGCAGCGCCAGGTCCTATCCCTGCTGGCCCAGGGATACTCCTACAAGGAAGCTGGCCAAAAATTGGGATTGAGCCCACGCACGATCAAATATCACATGTCTGAGATCATTGAGCGCCTGCACCTGGAAAACCGGTCGCAGGTGTTGGCTGCTGCCGGGCGGCTGGGCCTCAATGGAACGGGCCCCGACCGCGAAAACCAACCCCTGTAGAATAATAGGACATTCACCCACTGTCTTAAAGGACAGTCTTATTCTATTGAAGGCTGTCCTTTTATTGTCCCGCCAGACATTGTGAACGGTGCTGCTCTTTGATATTGTTAAGCTTGGCCACGCATGGATAAAAACAGAAGAGTATTTCTATACGGGAAATCAATCCTGCTAAGTACCATGGGGGAAAGCCTTAAACGTTTCCAGAATCTGGAGGTCATCCAGCTCTCCCCGCCTCTACCAGATGTCCAGGAGCTTGGAAAATTAGCTCCCGATGTGATCATTTTCGATGTCCAGGCTTCCCACCCCGATCCGGGGTTCACCTTATTAAGAACGCTACCTGACCTGGTCTTGATCAGTGTCGATTCGGGTAGCGATCGCGTCAGCCTGTGGTCAGGGCAGCAGCTACGAATATTCTCGATGGAGGAGCTTGTGCAGCTGATCAGTGGCTCCCCATCAGACTCAATATTAGGATATATAACCAAGGAGTAAAGACCATGCGAAAAACGATCGTTTTCATGATCATCCTGCCTCTCTTGCTGATTGCGTGTAAACCCACTGCCACAACCCAGCCAGTCAGTGAATGGCAGACTTTCACAAACGCCGAGGCTGGCTATACCCTCCAAGCTCCAACGGCCTGGGTCCAGGCTGCCCTGCCCGACCAGGGTAATGGATCCATTCACGGGATGGCTTATACGGGCTCAGAAGGCGGTGTGGAGGTGTACTGGGGTGCGGCTTTCGGGGGGGCTTGCACCACCGGTACTGAAATGGTGAAGCTGGCAGCCGGGGAGGTGAGCGCCTGCCATGCCACCAAGAGCGATGGGACCGAGGAATGGAGCCAGATCGCTTACCAGAACAGCGGTATCGATTACTCACTACGGGCCTACACCAGCAACAAGCAGTCGACCAGCCATGACCTGATCCTCCAGGTACTGTCGACGGTAAATTTCATTCCCACTGAGGCCTCCCAGCAGATCAGCGAGTGGCAAACCTTCGCCAACACCGATGTGGGCTATAGCCTTAAAGCACCCACCAGTTGGACGGAGCAAGCCCTGCCTGACCAGAACGATGGGGCATTGCACGGGATGGCATACATCGGTTCGGAAGGCGGTGTGGAGATCTATTGGGGCACCGGTTTTGGCGGCGCCTGCCCAACAGGGACTGAATCGATCCAGCTTGCTATCGGAACGGTCCCTGCCTGCCACACAACAAAGGCTGATGGCACCGAGGAATGGGCCCAGATTGATTACCAGGTGCCTGAAGGGAACGATTTCTCAGTCCGAGCATATACCAGCAACAACCTGACCTCCAGTCACGACCTGGTGCTGCAGGTGCTATCCACCATGATGTTCACCACCCCCCAGGCCTCCCAGCTCGGGGCAGGGACCGCCAATCCGGCTTCGCAATACTGTATCGACCAGGGCGGCACTCTGGAAATCGAGGACCGTGGTGACCTGGGCCAGATCGGGGTGTGCTACTTTGAGGATAACTACCAATGTGAAGAATGGGCCCTGATGCGGGGAGATTGCCCGGTGGGCGGGGTCAAGGTCACCGGCTATGCCACCGAAGCCGCCCGCTACTGTGCCATCACGGGTGGTACCTATGCCATCACAGGCAATTCCGGGGCTGCCGATGAGCAGGGTACCTGCACCTTCAAGGACGGCTCGCAGTGTGATGCCTGGGATTATTACAATGGGGTCTGCTCACCTTCGGGTACGACGACCCCTGCATCGGGTTTGGCCATCCAGCCTTTATCAATGGAGGTGTGTAACGGGATGGCCCAGGCCATGTCGCATACCCTCAATGACATGATCCCCACGCAATCTGAAGAACCTCTTAGTGATTCGGTCAATAACGCAACTGGCACAGGCTGCCAGTCGACCATCACCGGGACGGGCGTGGATTTCGAAAGCCCTTCAGCTGTGGTTTCTGAGCTGGAGTCCATGCTTACCGATGAGGGCTACATGATGGACCCATTGCTCGGGGCGGATGGGCCGACAGGCCATTACATGGGGTATCGCAAGGATAACCAGCTCTGTTATGCAGGTGCAATGTGGACTCACGATCCCAAGGTGAACTGTCCGACCGATCAGCCCATCACTGTTTGCCCACTGACCCCCGAACAGAAGCTCTATACGGTCACTCTTAATTGCGGTGAAGAGGTCGAGGCATCTGCTTCATCTTCTGGTACCGCCTTAGGGGGTGGAGGGAGCCAGATGGTGTTCGATTCAAACCGAGGTGGCGATTACCGCGACCTGTACTTAATGAGTACCGAAGGCATGGACCTCAGTCGCCTCACACGTGGGGATTCCAACAATTTCGCCGGTCCATGGTCACCCGATGGGAAGCAGATCATTTTCACTTCCTTCGGATTGACCAACAGTTTCATCGCCGCCATCAATGCGGATGGCTCTAACCAGGTGACCCTGGATGCGGTCGATGGTTCCGATGAAGCCTTCCCAGCCTGGTCACCCGATGGGAAGCTGATCGCCTTCACCTCCCGGCGGGATGGGAACAATGAGATCTATACCATGAATGCCGATGGCTCAAGCGCCGTACGACTCACCAACAGCCCGACGGATGATTTTTCACCCAGCTGGTCTCCGGATGGTAAACAAATAGTTTTCGTGTCTGATCGCGATCAGAAACTCGGCATCTATGACCTATATCTCATGAATGCCGATGGCAGTGGCGTGACGCACTTGACCAACGATACGTTCATCGACTACTCGCCAGCTTGGTCACCGGATGGAAAGCAAATCGTCTTCCGCTCTATCCGCGATGGACAGTCAGATATCTTCGTCATCAACATCGATGGCAATGGACTGACCAACCTCACCAATAACGCGGCTGAGGATTGGGCACCCACCTGGTCACCCGATGGAAAATATATTGCCTTCCAAACCAACCGGGACGGCAACTGGGAGATCTATATCATGGCCGCCGACGGCTCAGGTCCCGTGAACTTAACCAACGACCCAGGTGATGACCAGCTGCCCTACTGGCAGCCGTAAGATCGCTTATGCAAGAAAGAAGAACGAGCTTCGCTTCCCACTCCTTCACTCCCGAGGTCTGTGGGTTTACCGGAAAGATCAACTGGATCCAACCTGACCTGGATATTGATGTTCATAATCACCTGATCAGCCCTGAAGAACGTTTACACCTGGCTATGTCAAGACAATAAAGGAGGAGAAAAAATGAGCGTGAAAGAAAATATCCAGCGGGAGATCCTTCCCATCCCCGACATCCCATACGTCGGGTTAACCACATACGATTCCAAAGATCCAGACACGAAGTACCCGCCGATCGTGCCACTCCGCCCTCCAGCAGGAGCACCGAATATATTAATCATTCTGCTGGATGATTTGGGTTTTGGTGCGCCCAGTGTCTTTGGCGGACCATGCTACACGCCAACGGCCGAGCATTTGGCAGCCAATGGGTTGAAGTACACCCGCTTTCACACCTGTGCCTTGTGTGCGCCCTCCCGTCAGGCATTGCTCACCGGTCGCAACCACCACACAGTCGGGATGGGTTGCCTTCCCGAGCTGGCAACTTCTGCCCCGGGCTACAATTCGATTCGCCCCAACACCTGTGCTCCCCTGGCTGAGACGCTCAAGCTCAATGGCTACGCCACAGCACAGTTTGGCAAGTGCCATGAAGTGCCGGTTTGGCAAACCAGCCCGATGGGACCTTACACGGGCTGGCCCACCGGTAGTGGGTTCGAGTATTTCTACGGTTTCATCGGCGGGGAGACCAACCAGTATTACCCTGCGTTATATGAAGGCACCAGGCCGATCGAGCCAGAAAAAACACCCGAAGAAGGCTACCATTTCACTGAGGACATGACCGATAAGGCCATCAGCTGGGTGCGCCAGCAGAAGGCGCTAATGCCCGACAAACCCTTCTTCATGTACTTTGCACCAGGAGCGACCCACGCCCCTCACCACGTACCAAAAGAATGGTCGGATAAATATAAAGGCAAATTCGATCAAGGCTGGGATAATTTGCGCGAAGAGACCTTCGCCCGCCAGAAGCAGCTGGGCGTGATCCCCCCCGAGGCGGAGCTGACCAAACGTCACGCCGGTATCCCTGCCTGGGATGAGATCCCCGCTCCATTGCGACCGATACTGGCGCGCCAGATGGAAGTGTACGCGGGCTTTCTGGAGCACACCGATTATCACATCGGGCGGCTGATCGATGCGTTGGAAGATCTGGAGGTCTTCGACGACACATTGATCTACTACATCACCGGTGATAATGGTGCCAGCGCGGAAGGCAATCTGCAAGGTGCTCTCAATGAAATGATCGCCATGAATACGACCGAAGCCACCATGGGCCTTTTACAGTCATTTTCGTCGCCCCAGTACATTACGGAACACATCGATGAATTTGGCTCACCCAAGGCATTTAATATTTACGCGGTGGGTTGGGCGCATGCCATGGATACGCCATACCAATGGACCAAGCAGGTGGCCAGCCATTGGGGCGGCACCCGTAATGGCACGGTCGTCCACTGGCCAAATGGAATAAAGGCGAAAGCTGAGATCCGAAACCAGTTCCATCATATGATCGATGTAGCGCCTACCATCCTGGAAGCTGCAGGATTACCTCAACCTGTATTTGTTAATGGTGTCCAGCAGAAGCCTTACGAAGGGGTTAGTATGCTCTACTCCTTCGACGAACCCCAGGCAGCTGAGCGTCACGAGACCCAGTATTTTGAAATGTTTGTCAACCGCGGTATCTATCACTCGGGCTGGACAGCCGTCACCAGGCACAGCACCCCATGGCCTACTCCGGGTGGCTTCATTTTACCGGCGTACGATGATGACCAGTGGGAATTATACAGCCCAGAAGATTGGACGCAGGCTCACGATCTGTCCAAGGAGATGCCGGAAAAGCTGCACCAGTTACAGCGTTTGTTTCTGATCGAAGCAGCCAAGTACAATGTCCTACCGCTGGATGATCGCCGCGTGGAGCGCTTTAACGCCGAGCTGGTCGGCCGGCCGACGTTAATCCGTGGCAAGACACAGCTGCTATTCAGCGGCATGGGGCGTCTCGGTGAAAACGTGGCGCTCAATACCAAGAATAAATCTTATGCCGTGACAGCCGCAGTCGTGCTCCCCGAAGGAAACGTCAATGGGGTGATCGTCACCATGGGCGGGGGTAGTGGTGGCTGGTCGGTCTATGTAAAAGACGGGCGGCTGAAGTACTGCTACAACTGGCTAGGCTTACAACACTACTATGCCGAAGCCAGCTCATTATTACCAGCAGGGAAACACCAGGTTCGCATGGAGTTCGCCTATGATGGCGGTGGGCTGGGCAAGGGCGGTGGAGTCACGCTCTACCTGGACGGTAACCCGATCGGAAGTGGGCGAGTGGAGTATACCCAGCCGATGATTTTCAGTATCGATGAAACCCTGGATATTGGCTGCGATTATGGAACGATGGTAGCTGAAGACTACTCCAGCAGCACCAGCAAGTTCAACGGCAAGATCGAATGGGTGCAGCTCGACCAGGGCCTGGATGACCACGATCATCTGATCAGTCCGGAGGAGCGCCTACGCCTGGCCATGAGCAGACAATGATCAATAATAGAGGTGTTGTGCACTATAGTACATACCATAAGATCCCATAAATCCGATGAACGATCGAGAATCGAAAAAGGAGTAAAGAAAATGAGCGTTTAGGACCAAATCCATCGGGAGATCCTTCCCATCCACGACCCCCAGCATGTCAGGTTGACTATTCATGGTGCCAAGGGTCAAAATGCGAAGTTTTCACCGACCAAGTTAGCTCAGGATAGCTTGATTGATAAACCTGTTAGCCAACATTGATAATAAAAAGGAATACTGCTATGCCAACACACACCCAACCTGAACAAGCTCGACTAGCCGCCAATCCAGAGGACTACGAGCGTTTCAAAATTGTAAAGCACCAGATCCAACCATGGGAAGACGGCCTCCGTCTCGATACCGCAGCACCGAATATTGAGTGGTGGTACTTCGATTCGATTCTTGATGACGGCGCTAAACTGGCGATAATCTTCTGCACCAAGGATGCCTCCCGGCCCCACCAGCCCCTTGAGCCGCTTATCGAGATCGACCTTGACCTACCGGACGGGCGAAAGTTTATGAAGTTCGGCAGGTTCAAAGCAGCCGAGTTCGACGCATCCAAGGATAGCTGCAACGTCCGCATAGGGAAGCATCGCTTCACCGGTGACCTGCACAAGTACACGATCACGGGCGCGGCTGAGGATCTCTCAGCGGAGGTTGAGCTTGAAGGAACGAGCGAGCCTTGGCGCCCTGAGACAGGCCACATGGTTTTCGGGCAAGAAGGTCAAACGATCTTCGCCTGGACGCCTTTCGTGCCCATGGGAAATGTGAAGGCCACCTACCGGATCGGCTCGGAGGTCCACGAAGCAATGGGTACTGGCTACCATGATCACAACTGGATGAACAAGGAGATGGCGCATCTGGTTGACCACTGGTACTGGGGGCGTGGGCAGGTTGGTCCCTACTCATTTGTCACCGCCTACATCACATCCGCCAAGCACTATGGTTATGTGCCCTTTCCCATTTATATGCTCGCCCGCGACGGCAAGGTGATCGCGGACGATGGCACGAAGCTGGTATTCTCGAGAAGTGGAAACCAGGTCGACGAACACACCGGCAAGACAATTCCGGATGCGATCTGCTTTGATTATCGCGATACCGACGCACGCTACGTACTGACCTACTCACGCCAGAAGACCCTTGTGAGTCAGAAATTCCTGGATTTGACCACAGGCGTGCAAAAGCTCGTAGCCGAGCTCGTAAGGTACCCTGGGGGATACCTGCGCTTCTCAGGACCGGTGAGCCTGGATTGCTATCAGGGTGGTGAGCTAGTCGAGCACGCTGAAGCTACAGGCTCTTTTGAAGAGTGTTACCACGCATCCGAGATCCACGGCGACCAGTAGTACGGTTAGCCAGATGCCTAACTCAACTTATTTGGAAGAAATGAGGATTGATGATCATGAAAACACAGGATAAGATCCAACGGGAGATCCTACCCATCCCCGACCCCCAACACGTCGGGGTGACCACTTTCGATGCCAAAGACCCGGATACATATTATCCGCCCATCACGCCCCTGCGCCCACCTAAGGGTGCACCCAATGTGCTGATCGTGTTGATCGATGATGTGGGCTTTGGCGCCTCATCCGCCTTTGGTGGCCCCTGCTACACCCCCAATGCCGAACGCCTGGCTGCCGGTGGGCTAAAGTACAACCGCTTTCACACCACTGCCCTGTGCTCACCCACCCGCCAGGCATTGCTCACCGGGCGCAACCACCACACGGTGGGTATGGGTGGCATCACTGAGATGGCCACCTCAGCCCCGGGAAACTGCTCAATTCGTCCCAAGAGCTGTGCCCCGCTGGCGGAGACGCTCAAGCTGAATGGCTACGCTACTGCCCAGTTCGGTAAGTGCCATGAAGTCTCTGCCTGGGAAACCAGTCCCGCAGGTCCATATAGCGCCTGGCCAATTGGCAGCGGATTCGAGTATTTTTACGGTTTCATCTGCGCTGAGACCAACCAATACTTCCCCTCGCTTTATGAAGGCACCACGCCCGTCGAGCTGAAAAAGACCCCTGAAGAAGGCTATCACCTCACTGAAGACCTGGCTGACCATGCCATCAGCTGGGTCCGCAGGCAGAAGGCGTTGATGCCCGATAAGCCCGTGTTTATGTATTTCGCCCCTGGCGCAACCCACGCCCCACACCATGTGCCGAGCGAATGGTCGGCCAAGTATAAAGGCAAGTTCGACCAGGGCTGGGACAAGCTACGTGAAGAGACATTCGCCCGGCAGAAGCAGCTGGGGGTCATCCCACCTGACTGTGAATTGACTAAGCGCCATCCGGAGATCCCTGCCTGGGATGAGATGCCGGATGAGCTGAAACCGATCCTGGCCCGCCAGATGGAGATCTATGCTGGCTTCCTGGAACATACCGATCACCAGGTCGGTCGGCTGATCGATGCCTTGGCAGACCTGGAAATCCTCGACGATACCCTGGTCTACTACATCATCGGTGATAATGGCGCTTCTGCTGAAGGCACATTACAAGGCACATTTAACGAGATGGTGCCCCTCAACGGGTTCGGCCAGCTGGAAACCCTTGATTTCATGCAGGCCAATATTGATAAGTTCGGGACGCCCGCTGCCTACAACCATTATGCTGT